>JANMSG010000806.1:0-5815 GCA_031389065.1 Acidobacteriota bacterium
GCAAACACCAGCGTATCCGGCGCGACGCAACCATTGGGTGCTTGCGTCAACAGCGTCACATTGCGAATGCCTTTTTCGCGCACGGTCTGGCGAACCTCTTCGGGCATTCTTTGCATAAACCCTGACTGTAGAAATTTGTCCGCATCGAACATCGGGAAAGGTCCCTTCTCAGCCGCTATTTCCGCAGACGCTTCATACGAGTTCGAGGTGATAAAGCGATAGAGTTTGTCTATGAATTGAACCGATTCGTCGGAGCCGTAGCGAATCCCTAAACGAATCAGCATTTCAGCAAGCCCCATGGTGTTTAGACCGACACGACGTTCGGATTTCTGCTGGTCGTAGTTCTCTTCAAAGAAGTAAGGTGTCGCGTCTATGACGTTGTCGAGGAAGCGAACTGAATAACGCACGGCTTTACCTAAATCGTCCCATTCGACTTCGCCATCGCGGACGAACTTCGACAAGTTAATTGCGCCGAGATTGCACACCCCGAATCCTGGCAACGGCTGTTCGCCACAGCCCTGGTTCACAATGCCATCAGTTATCCAAGTATCACTTTCAGGCTCGTAAAGGTCATAAACGGCTTCTTCGCCTGCCGCTTCGATTGACTTGATGCGAGCAAGCCAGGTGTTCCCTGTCAAAGCGAATTCCAATTGCGCCTTCTTGAGTTTTTCCGCTTTCTCAGGATGAGTAATACCTATATGTTCTGCAAAAGTTTTGACTCCTGCTCCAGTAATGATTATTTCGTAGTATGGGCGCGAATTGTTTATCTGTCGTCCGTCAATTTCGTTGTGCCCACGCATCCCTTTAACAATCCGTCCGTGTACGCCAAACATCAACAAGATCCGGCGCACTGACTGGGCAAGCTTTTCACTTGAAGTCTTGAACCTGAGAAGCGGATGACTGCTCTTGAGATTCACATTCCCGTCTGTACTCCACAAGCCATCAAGCAGACCTGCTAAAAATTCTCTATTGGTGTTTATGTATTCGAGAGGAATATCTTTTTCGACAGAAGTGACAGGCTCAAGCAGCGTAGTTGAAACAAACTCGGCGAGTCCGTGTTGAGCTTGCGCTGCGAGTGAAAGCGAGTTGGTCAAGCGACCTCTGCTGTCACGATTCTGATAGCGATTGACCACAGGCGCGCCTGCTCTCATCATCACTGAAGAAACGATGTCAGCCCATTCGGTTTCTCGCGCATCGCAAGAAATCATCACCGTATTTCTCGCCAATTTGTTTTCCGTGTAGCAACCATCTCCAAGAAGCATTCCCATGAAGAAGCCGTATTCACGGTCTAGCCAGGTAGAAGGTTTGCCGGGAACTTCATTATCAGGCATTAAAGCAGGAGCGATTCTTATATAATCGCCTACCTTCAAATGGTCTAAGCGAATCGGCGTAAAATGTTTGTTGGCGTTTTTGCCTTCTGCTCGCTCTTCATTGATGATTGCGTGAAACTTATGCGCCGCAGTCACGCGCAAAGTCGCGCCATCCGAAAGAGTGACTTGAAAAACAGGGACGCTCGCATGACGTTCTACAGTTTCAACTGCTCCCTTACCTAGAAGCGTCCCTATCACGTCGCCTTCCGCTATGCTGTCGGCGCGCTTCCAGCCATCCGGCGTTGAAACAAGTGTGTCGCCTGTTACGCAAGGATTTGTGCAACCTAAATAGCCTGCGTCGTAGTACCAGGAGTTTGAATCTTTATTGGCGCGTTCGATGAAAAAGACTCCAGGTTCAGCAGATGTCCAGGCAGATTCGATAATCGCATTCCAAATGTCACGCGCTTTGACTGTTTGGTAGGTGATCGTCTGCTTTCCTGCCGCCAGCCATTTGTCCAGATTGCCATCCCACATTCTTTCAAAGTCAGGGTCAGAAGGGTCTGCGAAAAGCAAATCCCAATCGGCATCGGCGTGCACGGCATCCATGAATTTATCGGTCACCCCTACAGAGACATTCGCGTTGTTGATTTTGCCCATATCACGCTTGGCATTGATGAACTCCATAATGTCTGGATGCCAGCAATTCAAAATCAACATAAGGGCGCCACGACGGCTGTTGTGTGTGACCAGTCCATTGGCAAGATAGGTGTGGTTTTCGTCAACCTCTATATCCAGCGTAAGCGACTGCCCTGCGTTTTGCACGCTATCAACAGAGACAAACCAGGTGTCGTTTACTTGTGGCGCGTTTTCGGCGAATGCGACATGAGTTTCGCTGAGGTTTGCGTAAGCAGACAGCGTGAGATTGCGCTCACCGCGCGTGTAGCGTTGAAGCTTTCGACGCAATGCCTGGTCGGTTGATTTCAGACGCTCTCCTCTGGCTCTGTGGTCAATCTGTGGTAAGGCTGTTGCGGCTAAGACAGGCTCGATCCAATAGGGAGCATTGGGTAGTCTGTAGCTGACTTCTTTCGTTGTATCGGGTTCAAAGTTCAAACACGCGGCAAAGCGCGAACGAGTATTGCAGCCAATCTGCTGCTTCCAGCTTTCCAAACCTTTAAAAGAATTGACGCGCAAACGCCAAAGCGGTTTCTTGCCGTGGTGACTTTGCGTCAAAGCCTGTTGATCAATTTTTACAGGGCACCCCAAGCCAATCAGTAAAGTGGCAACTTCGTCAATCAAGCGTTTTGAGCTACTGAGCAAGGCGGGATAGCCATGCGAGACGCTACCATCGGCTTCAAACAAACCGCGCAAAAACGCCGCCACAACTTCAGGCGGACTTTGACGAATCAGGCGCGGCACAAAGACCTCTGCGCTTTTCGCTTTTGCAAAGCCATTGCACTGTAAAAACTCCTTCACAGCGCGATTGCTGACGATGTAGATAAGCGAAGCGTCGTTCTCTTTTTGTTGCGTTCTCACATTCACGCCTTTGAACAAACGCTCAATCAACGCGGGCATTTCATCCATCAAGTAGCTGTCATGCGCCACGGCAACGCCTAGACGCCAATCGCCTTCGCGACTTGTCATAAATCCATCGCCCGCAAGATAGCCCAAAAAGAATGCCAGTTCTTCATCCAGCGTGTCGGGCAATGCAACGGCATCCTGGTTGTGATGTTTCAGTTCAGGCTTCTGCAAAGATTGGAGATTGCCTTGATGCTGCCCTAGCTTGACCATAATCGCATCGCCGCGTTGCAAGGCATCGAGCCTGCGCCACTGCGCGCCCACATCAGTCATCACTTTGACTTTATGATTCGGAGTGCCTGTGATGGTAAGCCCAGCACCGGTCTTGACGGTCAACACCTCAGCCACGCCATTGTTGAAGGATTGGCGAGAGAGGCGTTCTCCTTCGTCTGTCATCATTGTAAGGTTGTGTTCACGCCAACCCTTTTCTCGATGCGTAACAATCTCGTCAAGTCGCAACAAACCATCTTCTGTAAAGACGAGAGTATCAGGAGTAAGACAGCCACCTTGCTCTATAAGTCCTGTAACGAAAGAATAAAGTGCACCCCAGGAGACCGAACCCGACGACCGACCATTAACACCTTTTACATAAGAGTGACGTGGGCGAAGGCTGCTGACGTTGATGCCTACGCCGCCGCCGCGCGACATGATTTCCATCATCTGCGAGAGCGTATCAACAATGCCTTTACGCGAATCTTTCGGGGACGGCACCACATAGCAATTGCTCACAACCACACCAGCCGAAACAAACGAGTGATCTTCTTCGACTTCTATATCCAACACCAAGCCAGAGTAATCTTCGACTGCGATTTCAGCTATTCGCATCCAACGCAATCCGTCGTGTTCAAAATAATACTTTAGGTCCATCTCTCTCTGCGGCGCTTGCGCGCCAAAGAAGTCTTTGAACAAATCGCCACATTCATTGGCAGTTGCCTGAATTCTGTAAGCGGGTCTGCGTCCCAGCCTATGGGTATTCTCTTTGATTGAGAATAAATATCCCAATCTCATCAAAAGCTGATGTGCTTGCGTAGCAAGTTTTCTATTAGAAAGCAGAATACCCAGCTTATTGTCGGAGATATAGCCATCGGCAGTGAATAGGCCTTTCAGCAAGGCAAGGGTAAGCTCATTCGGCATTCTCACCAAGTTTGACGGTATGCTTTTGCCATAGCTATAGCATCCGAAGAGGGCTTTAAAGAATTGACCTAAAGGCATTGAGTTAGCCCACAGGTCAAGCCATCGCTCAGTGCTGCTCATCTTTATAGATGTAGGAAGTCCAAATTTCTCTTCGATAATTCGAGCGATTCTTTCAGCTTCTTCGCTTTCATCAAGAGCGAAAACAATCTTGATGCCTGAAGGAATATCTGTCTTCGTGCGATGCGTGATGCACCCATCTCCGAGCCAACGTCCGAACAGATAACAAAGGTCTTCATCAACAACCAGTCGGTCATTTATCGAATATTTTGTGCCGCCTTCTTCAAGATAGCCGTGATTATCGCTTCTTACCTGAGGCTTGGATAATTTGCCTCCGTTTACCTGATAGCCCGAGACATATTCTGAAACGTAAATAGGCGCAACAGGCTGTTGCTCGCTGTCATAAGCAGCGGCAATAAAATCGCCCGGTTTCAATTCTTTTGCTGGAATCCATTGCGGCTCCTGCTGTAATTTCAAACCGTCGCGGCTTTTATGTGTGTTGACCCATTCAGAACGGATAATCATAACCTTGTGATCTCCGGTTACTCTCAGGTCATCATAGCCAAGTTTTTTAGCCTTTATTATATAAATCGGCTCTTCAGTTTCACGCTCAAACTTATGAAGAACAGGTCGCAAACGATTACGGTGTGTGACAACTAAATCTCCTATCTTGACTTCCGCAATGGGTCTGTAGCCATCGGCAGTCAATATTTCCTGTTCGGGCGGCATACAATTATAAAATGTCAGTTGTTGGTCTGTTCCTGCCGCCGCCAGTATGCGACCGGCGGGGACGAACTTCCAGCCGTTTAACAGCCAACGAAATTTGCCATACCATTCATCGGCATTCGGTCCTTCTATTGCCGCTATGCCGCGAGCCACGCGCTCCATCATCTGTTCTGGAGAAGTCTCTATAGGCTTCGAGATATGCTCGGTCAAGCGCTCGACGGTGAGGCCGTCTTTCAATAGGACTTTGACGCGCCCTACAGAGGTCGCCGCTTTATCATCAAGCTCTGTGATGGTGCCGATTTCGCGTTGCCCGGTTTTATCGTCCACGCAAACGATGACCAAATCGCCAACCCCAAGCGTGCGCTTCTTCATATCCTTCATGGCATAGCGATCAAGGAAAATCTTTTGCCCCAGTTCATTGAGCTCGTTGTTATTTGCCAGTTCGCCCGAACTTCTGACCTCTGCGTTTTCGACAAGCAGAGAATCTTCCATGGAAGCTTTGCCGTTGGTTTTTTGAATATCTCCGATCGTTCTGGTAGCCATCGCTTTAGTCTCCTCCAACCTTCTCTTCGTATTTTAAGCAGGCAGATGCAAGCCCCCATTATAGCGGGAAAGAGACAACTCTCCCATGCCAGCTTGAAGCTTGGGGCTTGCTGCATTACCTGCTCTGTATTTTGTATTTGAGATCGGCTTCTCTCCTGCGTAGATAGCGCCGAACTCTATTAGGCGTGATTACGTTTGTGCTACGTTATGATTACGGACAAGTCAAGCCAGGTTCTGTTGAAGCAGAACTGCTAAGAACCTATTCTAAACTTAGGCACAATATGAATTTGAACCCCTCGACTGCTACTGCTTTTCCGCCTTTGCTGTTCCCCACAGCGGATTCGGATATTACTCTATACCTAGTCCTCTGTCAATCACAAAATACAAGATATTGTGGTTTCCAAGACCTTGTACCTAAGCCAAATCAATGACAGAAAAGAGCTTTCCCGATGTAAAATAATTTTAAACTC
>JANMSG010000824.1:0-16168 GCA_031389065.1 Acidobacteriota bacterium
GACATCATCGGCACAATCGAGATTTTCGACCTCGCAGACCTCCAAGCCCTGCGCGACGAGATCAACAACGACGCGGTCGCAGCGGGCGCCCCGAACCCTATGTACGAGGCTTATCTCATCGAGCAGGACGGCACCAGCGAGGACAACGATCAGGACGTAGGCTTCCTCGTCAAGACCTCGCGTGTCTCCGTGACCAGCGTCACACAGGAGCTTGAGGAAGAGACCTTCGTCGAACCGGGCACTGGCACAATCTCCATCCTGCACGACCGTCCGCCCCTCGTTCTCGACGCCATTGTTGACCCGACCGGGGCAAACCCTCAGCGCGTCCTTGTTCTTGTTAACCACACGCGCTCGTTCATTGACGTAGACCTGGTTGCAGGCGACGGGCCGCGCGTCCGTGAGAAGCGCAAGAAGCAGGCCGAGTCAATAGCCGTACTGTTGCAGAATTTGCAGACCGCCAATCCGACTACGCCTATCATTTCCGTCGGCGACTACAACGCCTTCCAGTTCAATAGCGGCTACGACGACTCCATCAGTGTCCTCAAGGGCAGCCCGACGCCCGACGACCAGATCGTCGTTGACCAGAGCCCCGACCTTGTCAACCCCGATTTCTATAACCTGATTGACGATTTGCCCGCCGACCAGCGATATAGCTTCAATTTCGAGGGGACGATGCAGGTGCTTGACCACGTTCTCGTTAATACGGTGGCGCGCTTGCTCAACACGCGCATCGCCATCGTGCATAACAACTCTGATTTTCCAGAAGCCCCGGCGACAGCCTACATGACGAACGCCGCGCGCCCCGAGAGTTACTCCGACCACGACATAACCATGTCTTACTTCCAGATTCCGCAGGCTTGCATCGTCACCTGTCCGGCCAACGTCACCGTCTCAAACGACACGGGGCAGTGCGGCGCAATCGTGAATTATCCCGCTCCGACAACTACTGGCGATTGCGGCACGGTCACCTGCTCGCCTGCCTCCGGGTCGTTCTTCCCGGTCGGCACAACGACCGTTACCTGTACGGAACAGCCGGGAGGAGAGGCCAGACCGGCAGGGGGAATTCCCCCTGGAGAGTGTAGTTTCACAGTGACGGTCAACGACACGCAATCGCCGGCTATCACTTGTCCGGGAAACATCAACATGAACACCGACCCCAATGTGTGCACGGCAGTGACGACCTATACAACACCGACAGGCACCGACAACTGTGTGCTGCCACCCAATGCTGTGGTCTGCAATCCACCCTCCGGCACAGCCTTCGCGATAGGTACAACCACCGTTATGTGCACGGTGACGGATGTCGCAGGCTTGATGGCGCAATGTAACTTCACTGTCACCGTCACCGACAATCAGCCGCCGACGATCACCTGCCCGGCAAATATTACCCGGACAGAGCAAAAGCCCGGCACGGGCGTGGTGGTGACTTATGCAGATCCGACAGTTATGGATAATTGTTCCGCAACCTTCAGTTGCGCTCCGCCTTCGGGCTCAACTTTCGCAGTCGGTACGACGACCGTCACCTGTACGGCTACGGATTCCTCCAGTAACATGGCGACCTGCACCTTCACTGTGACAGTCAATGGCGGCAGCAACTGCATGCTCACCTGTCCGGCAAACATCACCGTAAACAACACGCCAGGGCAGTGCGGCGCGGTTGTGAATTATTCAGCGCCGACAACGACGGGAGATTGCGGCACCGTTACCTGTTCGCCCGCTTCGGGAGCCTTCTTCCCGGTCGGCACGACAACCGTTACCTGCACATCAAGTGCGGGACCGACTTGCACGTTCACTGTCACGGTCAATAATACGCAGCCAGCGATCACCTGCCCGGCGAATATCACCGTGTCGAACGACCCGAATCAGTGTGGCGCGGTGGTGAATTATCCAGCGCCTGTGCTTAACCCTTGTTCAAAGGCGACGGTAGTCTGCTCGCCCGCTTCCGGGTCGTTTTTCTCGAAAGGCACAACGACCGTCACCTGCACGGCTACTGAAGGAGGCAGGAAGGAGACTTGCACATTCACAATCACAGTCAACGACACGCAAGCATCGGTGATCACTTGCCCGACGAACAAAACGGCAAGTACGGATGCAAACCTTTGCACGGCAGTGGTGACTTACGCGAACGCGACAGCAACGGACAACTGCCCCAATGTCGGCACACCTTTGTGCAGTCCGGCATCTGGTTCGAGCGTCCCGAAAGGCGTGACAACCGTGACTTGCAATGTGAGCGACGCCTCGGGCAATGCGGTGAGTTGCACATTCACTGTAACCGTCAATGACACGCAGCAGCCAAACATCACTTGCCCTGCCAATATCACCAAGGCGACAGACCCGAATCAATGTGCGGCGGTCGTGACTTATGCGCCGCCAACCGCCACAGATAACTGCGCGGTCGCCTCAACGGTGTGCAATCCGCCGTCGGGTTCGACGTTCCCGAAAGGCACTACAACTGTGACCTGCACAGCGACCGATACTTCAGGCAACACAAAGAGCTGCACCTTCACGGTGACCGTCGTAGACCAGCAAGCGCCGACGATCACCTGTCCTTCTAACGTAGTGACGACGGGATCGTTGACCTGTCCGCTTTCCAACAGCACGAGCGTCAACTATGCGCTTCCGACAGCAACGGATAACTGTCCGGGAGTAACCGTCGTTTGTAGTCCTGCGCCTGGCGCGAGTTACCCAATCGGAACAACGACCGTTACCTGCACAGCAACAGACGCATCCGGCAACACTGCATCTTGTAGCTTCCTGGTGAAAGTGTTCTCAGGTTGTCTGCAAGATAATTCTACTCCCGGCAACGTGGTGTTATTTAATCATCTGACCGGAGAATACAAGTTCTGCTGTAATGGAACGGTTATCGCTTCGGGGATAGGAACGGTGCTGATCAAAGGCTGCACAGTGACCATCCAACACAACACTGCTGCGGTGAGAGTACTGATTAAAGCGGACACCGCTGCCAAAACTGGGACGGCTTCGATACAGAGTCCCTCTGGTACAACGAGGTGCACGATAACGGACAGCAACATCACAAACAATAGTTGTAATTGTCAGTGATGTCGTAAATCTTGCGTGATACAAAGGTCGTGATTTAGGAATTTCTGCTGGTGATGAATTACAACATTGACTGAAGAAAATCAATGTTGTAATCATCCGGGCGGCGTCAAGTCCTAAAACGCGACCTTTGTCTTTTGGCGAATAATACTTGAGCTTACGGCAAACAAATGATTGAATTCGATAGCGAGATAATGAAGCCCTCAGTTTCTTGCTCATCATTCAAAGTAGTATGGTTTTATGTTTAAAAATAAATTGCCGCGTTTTTTTGTTTACCTCTTTGTGTGTTCGCAGTTGGTTACGCCTGCTTTGCGCTCTGCCGCCAATGCAACTCCTGATTCTCGAATTCATCCAGCCAATTTCGTTTCCTTGAAAGCCGCAGACGAATTCGTTTGCGGCTTTCAGCCACTGGGCGCGGAAGAGGAATTGAGCAAACATAAACTCCATCTGCTCCAGTCACAAAAAGAGAAATCACAACTCGTCGCGAGCAGTTTGCCGCGTGTGAACATCGTCGGCGACATCGCGGTTATCGAAGATGACGGCTCCATCATCATGCCTGCCAACGACTTTGATATGAACAAATCTTCCGTATTGTTTACGCCAGAAGGCGACGGCTATCGCGTCAGCCGTGACAGCGTAGGGTTCACCAAAGATTTCGGCACCCGGCTGGATTATTTTTTCGGCATAGATAATCAGTTGTTGAGCAATGCAAACAACGGCTACAGAGAACTCTCTTTTCCCACCTCGCCGTTCAAATTTTTCGGTGTCGGTTACGACAAATATTTCGTCAGCACAAACGGCTTCATCACCTTCAACCAAGGCGACGCGAGCAGCAGAATTTCCGCAGCCGCGCTGGCAACAGAGATGCCCCGCATCGCGCCTTTGTGGGCTGACCTTGATGTAACCAACAGCGGCGGCATCTATCACCATCGTCTGGAAGATCGCCAGGTCATTACTTGGGAGAGCGCACCGCAGGCGCAATATCCCAACCTCAGCACCTTTCAACTGGTTCTTTACGAGGACGGTCGCTTCGCTTTTGTTTATCGAAAAGTCAAAGCGAGAAACGCGCTGGTTGGCATTTCGCCAGGCAATTCAACGCCCCTGTCTCAGCCCCTCGATTTCTCGAACGCGCAAAACGAGTACGTTGCACAACCTGTCTTCGAGTCTTTCTCGAAATTAAAACGCATAGACATTCCGGCGCTCACCAGAGCTTTTTACACTGCACAGCCAGACGCTTTCGATACCCTTTATTTGTGGACCGACTTCGCTTTTGATAACGGCCCGGGCTACGCCACCAGCTTCAACGTGCGAAATGACATCAAAGGAATTGGCGTAAGAATATTTGATAAAGGCGCCCTTTACGGAAGCCCTTCACGCCTCTCTTCGTTAGCTTTGATGGGCGATTGTATAGGGAGTTGGCCCGATGACCCGAACGCCCACGTCATAGGGTTATTTTCTGCCATAAAAATCGTCTGCCACGAGCAAGGTCACAGATGGCTTTCCTACATTCGCTTCCATACCAACAAAGGCGTAAGCGATGATTTGTTGGGGCGCGATTTAAGTCATTGGAGTTTTTTTATGGACACGCGTACCACCCCTGAAACCACTTTCTCATCGTTGATGGAAGGCAATGTTTGGAGCGATGGAGCGAGCGGCGCTTTCAGTACCATAGAAACGTCGGCAAATTATTTCAGCGAACTCGACCAGTATTTGATGGGGCTTAGAAGGCCTGATGAAGTCGGCACGCTCGCCTACCTGGATGTGCCTGATGAGGTGCAAAAGGCGTTCCGGTTCGGTTCGCCGATGAGCAACTTTACCATCTCAGCGGTGAAAAGAGATGTGTCGCTTGACCAAATTATTGCGCAAGAAGGTGCCCGCGTTCCCGATGCGGCAAACTCTACGAAAGATTTTCGCATAGCCTTTGTGTTATTGACCGAAGGCGGCGCGACGGCTGCCAATAGCACACTTCGCAAATTGGATGATTATCGCTCAACACTTTTGCGTTATTTTTCAACGGCCACATCAAGACGCGCAACCCTTGACAGCACGCTCTATCAAAATTGAATAAGGAATGCCAGCATCTTGCTCGCCTGAAGCGATTGAAAACTTGTGATGATTTTTTCAATATACGAATCACAGGCTTGATAGAAGTATGCAGACCCGTGAGCCTTGTGCTTTCGTCCAGAAAAGCGAAAGCCCGCAGCCGATTGATTCAATCATCTGCGGGCTTCTATATTATTGCTTGAATTTATGAATTATGTTTTGCGGCGACCTAAAACTTTCACCTGGATTTTTTGTCTACCGAAAAGTTTGGCTTCTTGATAAGAGGGAACGTAAATATCAATCTTGCGTCCTTTGATTAAGCCGCCTGTATCTGCCACTTTGTAAACGCCTGTATATCTGCCTGCCTGTATGTGCACCAGTGTGCCAAGCGGCAAGACTCTTGGGTCAGCGGCGACGAAACCTTGTCTGACTGTTTCCCCTGAAGCGGTGCGACCTTTCAGGCAATAAGCCGTGGCGTGAAAATCTGAAGCGTTAAAAGTATCCAGATTATCAATTTTTACGTTGTCCCAGCTATTATTGCGTGGCGGAATGATGACCGTCTTCGAGTCTCTCTTTTCGAGGCTCCTGGCAATCGCCTGTGCAGGCTTCTTTTCCATTCTCCTTACATTTACACCGAATATTGCTTTGTTTGAATCGGCTGTGAACTGTGGGATGGAAATACGCTTGGCGACAACTGACTTGGAAGACTTCTGCGTCACACTGTTTGAGGCTTGGGGCATCACTTTGAATATGCCCGGCAATTCCATCGCATCAACCGTAGATTCGATGTTGGAGGGTTGAACATTCGTTTTCTTGCTCTGCGCCAATATTGGGTTGGCGTCTAAGCTCACGATAAATCCAAAAGTAAAGAGTGTCACCATGGACAGACTTGAGAGGGTTTTGTTTATTCCGCTATTTGATAACTGATTCATTCAATCTCCTGCTAGGGTTACTGCCAGGCACTACTCGAATTCAACGAAGCAAAGGAGTCTCACCTTTTTGCTTTCTATTCGATTTTTCAGTTTAATTCAGAAAAGTATTCTTGTAGTACGTTCCAAAAGAAGCCAAAGTATATCATGCGGAATCAAGCGTTTTTGCCAATAAAATCAGGCTTTTTCAGCCTGGCGGACAGGTTACTTTTTATATAACAGAAGCTTACAGAGAGTTCTTGCGAATTTCTTACAAAGGCAATTCCCCGTAAGTGTTGAGAATTTGCCGTCACTTTAAGAAACACTCTGGCGTTTTTCCGATTTGACACTTGAAAGAGGCATTTTGACCCAGCCTTTGTAGCCTTTTATTTTGCACACATTTCAGGCAAAAGAGCTAATCCATTCCTCTAAAGACTTCCGCAAGAAATGTACAGTAGACTGTCTAGTCTGCTGCTGTCTTAGATTGCAAGCCATTTGTTGATCTCCAAAACCTACGTTGAGCAAATCAGCCGCAGGTTGGACAACCTACGGTACTTCACCTGCGTAGATCCTATTCTATTTTGTTTTGTCGAGCCGATAAAAATCTCTCTACCTTTTGCGCCTGGGCAAGCTCTGTGTTGTGAATAGACGCGGATAAAAAGCTTTTTGATTTTGTGCAGAGTGAATCAAGTAAAAGATTTTGCTACTATTTTGAAGCGCCTTTCTCACACGCGCGCAAAATTTTCACGCAAGGCAAAATCATGAAAATAGAAATCAACGGCATCAACATTCACTATCACGAGGAAGGCGAAGGCTTGCCTTTGGTTTTCATTCACGCATTCGCGCTCAATCAAACGATGTGGCAAGAACAAGTCGCCGCGCTCAAAAATCAATATCGCTGCATCACCTTAGACCTACGTGGTTTCGGGCATTCCGATGTCGTAGACGAGCCATCGTTAATGAATCAAATGGCAAGCGATGTACGCCAATTGATGAAGGCTCTTTCTATAGACAAGGCTGTGTTGATAGGTCTTTCGATGGGCGGTTATATTGCGCTCGCCTTCTACAGAAATTATCCGGAAATGGTTGGCGCTTTGGTGTTGGCGGACACGCGAGCCACAGCAGACGCAGACGAAGCCAAAGCAAATCGTTTGCTTTCAGCAGAGAAAGCTTTGCGCGAAGGCTCTGTTGCAATCGCTGATGAAACAACGCCGAAATTATTAGGCGACACCACCATCAAAACGAATCCCGATTTAGTAAAACTCGTGCATTCGATTCAAGCCGAAAATTCACCAATCGGCATAGCCGCAGCGCAACGTGGTATGGCGGCGCGCGCCGATTCAACAGATTTACTTTCGCAAATCAATTGCCCTGTGCTGGTCCTTGTCGGCAGCGAAGATAAACTCACCCCTCCTCGTGAAGCTGAAGTAATTCACCAAGGCATACGCAATTCACAACTTCGCGTCATCGAAAATTCAGGACATCTTTCCAATATGGAAAAGCCTGATGAATTCAACAAAGCGTTGGTGGAATTCTTGCAATCATTGTGAGCCTTGTTTGTTTCATTGAAGAACCTCTGCACTGAATATAGAATCTCGGATTATGAAAACACTATACGACCCTATAGAAACCTTTGATCAAGGGATGCTTTCGGTTTCATCCCTGCACACAATTTATTACGAACAGAGCGGCAACCCCGAAGGCAATCCGGTTGTCTTTTTGCATGGCGGACCCGGCGGCGGCACGACGCCGGATTATCGCCGCTTCTTTGACCCTGCGGCTTATCGCATCGTCGTGTTCGACCAACGCGGCAGCGGCGCAAGTTTGCCTTACGCTTCCCTTGAAGAAAACACCACCTGGGATTTGGTCGCAGACATTGAAAAACTGCGCGAACATTTGGGCATTGAAAGATGGGTTGTGTTCGGCGGTTCGTGGGGGAGCACGCTGGCGCTCGCCTATGCCGAGACGCATCCTGACAGAGTCAAAGCCTTAGTCCTGCGCGGCATCTTTCTGGTGCGCAAACCGGAGTTGGAATGGTTCTATCAAAAAGGTGTGGATGCCGTCTTTCCGGATTTTTATGAAGAGTATGTTCGCCTGATTCCGCTTGAAGAACGCGGCGATATGATGACAGCGTATTACAAGAGACTGACAAGTGAAGATGAAGCGGTGCGCTTTGCAGCAGCACGTGCCTGGAGCATCTTTGAAGGCAGCACGTCAAAGCTCTTCCCTGACCAGGAGCTGATAGATGATTTCGGTTCGCCCGAAAAAGCTGTTGCACTGGCGCGCATCGAATGCCACTACTTTTTGAACAACTGCTTCTTCGATTCCGAAGATTATTTAATTGAAAATGTCGGCAAGATTCGCCACATCCCTACGGTGATTGTGCAAGGTCGTTATGACATGGTTTGCCCGATGATGAGCGCCTGGGATTTGCACAAAGCCTTCCCCGAAGCAGAGCTTGTCATCGTGCCTGATGCGGGACATTCGGCATTTGAAAAAGGCAACACCAGCGCTTTGGTGGAAGCGACGGATAAATTCAGAGAGTTGTAGCTTGAGTTTCTTATCGTTGTAAGAAAAGATTGTAAATTGTGAGGTGAAGTTATGAGTGACTTGCATGTAACACCTGAACTAATGAACGAAATTATTGCAGCGGCAACCGCACACGGTTTATCTGTCGAAGAATATCTGCGAACAATAATCAACCGCGATAAAGAGCCGGTGAAAAAAACATTGACTCCGAAAGAGAAAGCCAGAGCATTTCGTGAGTGGGCAGAAAATTTCCCGTCGAAAAATTCTTCGCCACTTTCCGATGAAGCCATCAGCCGCGAAAGTATTTACGCAGAGAGAGAAGACAAACAGCTATGAAAAATGTTGCATTCCGAGTTTTCAAAATCGCAATTGTTCTCATTGTCGTAGCAATCGCTTTCCTATACTTGATGCGCTCAAAACCTGTTTTTTTGAGCATCCCTCCTGACGATACAATTCGACCTAGAAATTTCTGCATCATGAATCCTTTCCGTGAAACATCTTCAGAGACAGTAGCGGAAACATATTTACAGAAGATGCGAGATGGCGATATTGATTCAATATCGCAGCTTTTCGGCAACGACGAAGCCCGTCGCAATTCCATTTTGGAAGTGGAAAAGAAATATCCGGTTCGATCCTGGCGAATTGGTGACAGAAAAGATTCAAAAGATAAAGTGCTGATAATGTATTGGGTCACTCGTGGTGGAGAGTATGGTACAGGCATAGAAGAAGAAGTGCATTTATGGCTAGTACGCACTGAACATGAATGGGCTGTGCAGACCTATTCAGCAATTTACTGATCAGCCGTCAGGGAGGAAAGATGTCGAGATTTATTGCCTTTTTGATTGCAGTTGTTTTTGTCGTTGCTCAGATGAGTTTTCCTTCACATATCGCCAATGCCGCGAAGAATGAATTGAAGGTCGGCGTGGCGGCGATTCCTCTCACACCTTTTGGCAAGAACGTGGATTGGGATGGCGGCGTTACCGATTCGGGCGTGTGGGGAGAAAAATTCACCGACACCAATAAAAACAACCGTTGGGACGCAGGTGAGCCTTTTGAAGATGACGAAGGCAACACCGCGCTCGACCCAAGTTCAAAGGGAAAATATGACGGCATCTTCCTTGCCGGATTCGGCGATAATCGCATAGCGACTGGCGTTGCTGATGATTATTGGGCGCGCGCTCTAGTGCTTGAATCCGGCGCAACTAAAATCGCCATCGTTGCCATTGATGTGATTGGTTACTATTCAAAAACGACTTATTACGGGCTTGAGCAAATCCAAAAGCTGGTCTCGCCAAAGCTTGGCATTTCGGAAATTCTCATTACCAGCACGCATAATCACGAAGCCCCAGACACCATAGGCGCATGGGGCGCGAACCCTCTAAGCGATGGCAAGTATCCGAAATATCTTCGCTTCATTGATCGTCAAATCGCTAAGGCAATCACCCAAGCCGCCGCATCTACGCAAAGCGCACGCTTGAAACTCGGTCGCACAGATACGCGGGAGTCACCATCCATTGCGGGTATGCAAACGCGCACATCGGGAAGACCTCCCATATTTTTTGACGAAGAGATGCGCGTTATGCAGTTTGTAGGCACACGGGGAAAGATGCGTAATAAGACCATCGCTACATTTATCAACTGGAACACGCACCCGGAATCTATGGAAGACAAAAACACCTTGATGACCTCCGACTTCATCCACGCGGTGCGCGATACAGTTGAGAAAAAATACGGCGGCACTTGTTTGTATATCAGCGGCGACATTGGCGCGGTCGAAATCATTGGCGATACCAACAACAAAAACAACGACCGCACAATGTTTGACGGAAAAGATTTTCCGCTCAAAGAACAGAGCAACCGCCCTGTGTTTACTATCGAACGAACCTATGCCATTGGGCGCGACATAGCGAAAGCCGCAATCTTTGCAATTGAAAAAGGCGAATGGAGCGCGGTCTCGAAAATTGATTTGAAGAAAGCCGAACTCCGCGTGCCTATGGATAACAAGGCGTATGTTTTTCTCAATGACAAAAGTGTGTTGGACAATCCGACGGTGAGCATGAATGAAGTGCAGACCTGGGTTTATGCCATCACGATGGGCGACGCGCAAATCATCACGACGCCGGGCGAGTTATTCCCCGAAGTCTTTTATGGTGTAGAAAAATATCGCCGTACAGATTGCCCCGAAGCAGATACCAAGCGACCGCCGGAGCCCAGTGTTTATGATCGTATGACAAAGAAGTACAAATTCATCATCGGGCTTTGTCCTGACGAATTCGGCTACATCGTGCCGGGATATGATTTTTTCCCGCCCCTGCCTGACGCTTTCACGGTGATTAAACAAGCGCCAGACCCTTGCAAAGCCAAGCGCGTACCGAATCACTATCACGAGACCAATTCGGCGAGTTCACAGCTTGCGCCCGCCTGGGCTTGCATAGCCGCACAGTTGCTTGACGGCAAAACGCCCGATGTTGAGGCTTGCCGAAAGAAAGAAATCGGTAAGCAATAGGCTTATTGAAACACTCCATAATCGGAGAGATGATTTCTTGATTTGTTGCAGAACTGTTTAATTTGTTTGCGATTCGCTTATCGAGTCGCCCACACTCAGACGCGAGCCGTTAAGAAAATCTCGCGCAGGAACACGGCGTTTTCCTTCAAGCTGCACTTCTTCAACGTGTAGTAACGTCGCGTTGGCGCATCGAATAACAAAGCCTGATTTATCAACCGCTGCAATCGTCACCGGTTCAATTTGTTCATGGGGAATCGCCGCGCTGTCGTTTGACGAAACTTCTTTCGCGCGCCAAAAAATCAATCGCGCACCGCGAAACATCGTGAACACGGCAGGCCAAGGTTGAAAGGCTCGAACACGGTTGGCAATCTCTTGTGCGGTCATTTGCCAGTCAATCAAACCATCTTCGCGTTTCAAGATGGGCGCGTATGTCGCTTGCGCTTCGTCTTGAACTTCGGGCGTAATCTCGCCTCTTTCAATGCGCGGCAGCGTTTCAGATAGCAGCTCTGCGCCGATTTGTGAAAGCCGCGCAGTCAATTCAATGGCTGTCTCGTCCGTTTCAATTTTCGTTGCGCGTTTGGCAAGCATTGCTCCTGTGTCCATCCCTACATCCATTTGCATGATGGTCACCCCTGTCTCAGACTCGCCACTGGCAATCGCCCAATTGATCGGAGCCGCGCCTCTGTATTTTGGCAGCAGCGAAGCGTGAACATTGATGCAACCGAGTCGCGGAATTTTCAATAACCATTCGGGCAGAATTTTTCCGTAGGCTGCAACAATACAAGCATCCGGTTTGATGGATTCAAAGACCGCCCGCACCTCTTCGTTTGTCTTAATCTTTGGGGGTTGATAAACCGTGATATTGTGTTCGAGCGCAAAAGTTTTTACAGGTGGCGCGTGAAGTTGTTTGCCACGCCCTACAGGTTTATCGGGTTGAGTGAAGACTGCCTGAACGTCGTGTCCATCACTCACTAATCGCGCAAGCGTTGGCACTGCAAATTCCGGCGTTCCCATAAAAATCAATCTCATACTTCATTGATAGACCTCTCAGAGAAGTTTTTCAATGCAGGCAACGAGATTTAAGTAACGTAAAGATATAAGGCGTAAAAAAATAGGGCTGTTGCAATTTGTCTTAAAGACTCTTCTAAGACAATCGCAACAACCCTGTTTAAGTTATTCACCCTATCAAGAGAAAACCACACGTACTGCTACACACAATCAAACGCTTCTACGTCAAGCTGCGTTAAACTTTCAAAATCATATTTGGCTTCTGGATATTGATGTCTATAGATTTCTTCTGAGTAAACACGCCACCAAAATAAAGCGCTCCAACAACTATCAAAACTATTAAAAGAGTTACCAATGCCCAAACTGCTCCACTTGCTCCATTATCGTCTGCCATGATCATTCTCCTTCATAATAAATTAAAGTTTTATCGTAGGGTTCAACTCGGTGTTTTTGCGGATTTTCACTTATCGCCTACGCCGAAATTGAATCCTGCCTCTATTCTATTTTCATACTTGATGAGTGCAATGCCTGTGCCATTTTTTTCCTGACAGGGGAAGATAGATTTGAATAAAAAAACCATCTTTCTTTAACAGGTACTACTGATTTAGCACAAAGAAAGATAATAATGTACGCATAAGATACAAATTGTATTTAGATCATACGGCAATCGTGTGTCTTTCAAACGAATGTTATCGAAACGCTTTATCTTCTGCTCGACAAGGTTGAAAATCACTTGCCTGAAAGTGGGCTGAATATTTCGAGCCATCCTGCACATTGCTTGGTTTCTTTCAGACACTTATAATCCATTTTTAATTTGTTGGTGAAAAGGCGCGGACTGAATGATTCAACTCAACGGAATAATGCCACCGCTCACGACTCCTTTCGATGCGGAAGGCAATCTCGATTTAACTAGCTTGGCGGAAAACGTCGCGCGTTATAATGAAACGGGACTTATTGGGTACGTCGCTTTAGGCTCAAACGGTGAAGCTGTTCATCTCTCCTTAACCGAACGCGCTCAGGTAGTCGAAACCATCAAACGCACCGCTACGCCCTCTCACAAAATCGTCGCAGGCATCAACGAATTTTCTACTCGCGCAGCGATCGAAGCGACCCGCGTAGCAAGCCAGGCAGGGGCAGATTGTGCGCTTGTCGTTACACCATATTTCTATAAATCTTCGATGACTTCCGAAGTTCTCAAGCGCTTCTTCAACGAAGTTGCTGATGCTTCGCCGATCCCAATTTTTATTTACAACGTGCCACAAAACACCGGCGTCGTCATAGATTCGGCGACCATTGCTTCGCTTGCGTCGCATGGAAACATCGCTGGTCTTAAAGACAGCGCGGGAAATATCGGCACGCTTTCCGACACTCTCAGGCTTGTACCTGCCGACTTCAACGTCTTAGTAGGCAACGGGGGAATCGTTTATCCGGCGCTTTCAATGGGCGCAACCGGCGCGATTTTAGCTGTCGCTTGCGTAGCGCCTGGTGCTTGCGTTGATTTGTATGAAGCGGTGAAAGCAGGCAATCATGCGAAAGCCCGCGAACTGCAAAATCGCCTGGCACCGATCTCACACATCGTCACGGCTGGGCTTGGCATTGCCGGACTCAAAGCCGCTATGAAGGTAGCAGGATTCTCTGGCGGTGAGCCGCGCGCGCCCTTTCTGCCAGCAAACGGAGTGAACCTTGAAAAAGTGAAATCCGTACTACGAGAATCCGGTCTTTTTACAGAAATGGAATAGACGGTGCGAATCGTTTCGAACCGCCTCTGTTAGCTTTGTGAGTGATGATGTCGAAAACGAACTTCACAAAAGAAGAGATACTAAGTCAGCTTGATGAGCACGCCAGAAGATTTACTTTTCCGATGCTCGACAATGGTTACGTTTATTTGGCAGATACACGATTGAGTGCTTACAGGGATGAATCTCGCTGGGCTTTACTTATTGAAGTCGTAGGTGCCAGCGCCAGAGCAGGAGGCTATGACGGCCTCAACAATTGTCTTCACTGTTACGGCAATTGTCTGTTGTGTCCTGTAGGAACGGCCAATGAAAATTTCTTGGCATTTATAGAGGATGGAGAAGGGGCTCCAATTTTTGATGAGGAATATGTGTGGTATGTGAATAGAGATGCCCAGAGTCTGCGCATACGCGAATCCCTCATCCCGTTAAATTTGGACGCAAACTTTCTTGCATCAAAAGAGATTGTTCTCAAAGAAGTACCACAAATAACAGGTGCGGAACTTCTCAGAAGTTTAGTGCCTGAATTCAGCAGCTTACTATTTGCGACTGAAGATGAACTCAGGCAGCGAGTGCCTTCAGACTTAGCTATGATTTTGCGTTTGGAAGAATGGAATCATCCCGATTTAGTTACAAATGAATTACCCAGCCATAATGAAACTTTTCAAATGATTGCCGACGTTCTTGTGTCAGGCGATACATCTTTATACAAACCGACCTTTGCTCCAAACACCCATTGGCGGAACTGGCCCGAAGGCGGTAGCTTATAAAGCATGTCCTTGTCACACTTTTATCTGATTGGAAAAGGAATTCAATGAACGAGCAAATAAAAGACCCTGATTGTAAAAACCTCGAAGCCGCTTCACACCAACTCCAGGACGCTGTGCGCTTCACTGCCATCCCGCGCATGAGCCAACTGTTTACCGATTTCTTATATGATTATGAAAAGGTCGCACAATTTTACACAGACTTTGGGCGCACCGTTTCGCCTCTTGCCGACCACGCGCGTCAAGTGGGCGCACAAGAATTCGAGCGCGACCGCGTCGCCGATGCGCTCGAAAGAATCAACCGTAAAGCAGGATCTCCGGAACTGACTTTCCAGCATATAGAAATGCTGCGCCACAAAGGCTCTGTCGCCATCGTCACAGGTCAACAAGCAGGGCTGTTTACGGGACCGCTGTACACGATTCACAAGGCTTTGACGGTCATTAAACTCGCCAAATGTTTGCGCGAACAAGGCGTTGAAGCTGTGCCTGTTTTCTGGATTGCCAGCGAAGACCACGACTATGAAGAGGTCAATCACACACGCTTGATTGATCTGGAAGGCAATCTGCAAACCGTGCGCTACGAACCGCAAAATCGTCCCCTGGAAGTTCCCGTAGGAAAAATTGAACTCGATGAAGGCATCAACGCCGCCCTTGATCAGTTCATCGCACAGTTACCGCCGTCCGAATTTTTGCAGGAAATCGAGAAGGATTTGCGCGAAAGTTACAAAGAGGGAACTCCTTTCGCAGAAGCCTTCGCAAAATTGATGGCGCGCATTTTCAAAGATTATGGCGTAGTTTTGCTAGACCCTGGCGATGAAGGATTGAAACAGGTGGCTGCGCCGCTCTATGCAAAAGCGATTGAGAAATCCACAGAGATTGCCAGCGCTTTGGTGGAGCGCAGCGCCGCCTTAGTCAAAGCGGGGTATCATGCGCAGGTCAATATTACCGAAGACATGGTGCCGCTCTTTATCATTGATGAAGGTCGTCGCGTCGCTTTGACCGCACGTGATGGGCGTTTTCAGGTGAAAGGTTCGAATCGGTTTTTTGAAAAAGATGAGCTGGCGCAACTGGCTTTGCGTTGTCCGAATTGTTTCAGCCCGAATGTGACGCTGCGCCCTGTTGTACAGGATTACTTGTTGCCTACGGCGGCATACATCGGTGGTCCTGCCGAGCTCGCCTATTTTGCCCAGATTCGCGCCGTTTACGAAACCCTCGAAAGACCAGCGCCCTGTGTGTTGCCTCGCGCAAGCTTCACGATTGTTGAAGGTCGTCATCAAAAAACCATGGAGAAATACGACCTGCAATTGAATGATTTCTTCGAGGGGTTGCATGCGGCGATTACCAAAGTCGTAGAGACCAGTCTTGACCGCAGTACCGCCGAAGCCTTTGCTGAAACAGAAAAAGTATTTAACGAACAGTTGAACAAATTAGAGGAAATTTTGCACAAGGCAGACCCTACGTTGGCCGATTCGCTCAAGCGTTCACGCGAAAAAGTGCTGTATCAGATCGAGCTTCTCAGAACCCGATTCATTCACGCAAGCGCACGTCGCGAAGAGACCACTTTCCGCCAGGTCGAACGCGCTTATACAACCATGATGCCGAACAAAAATTTTCAAG
>JANMSG010000087.1:0-39578 GCA_031389065.1 Acidobacteriota bacterium
TGAATTGTTTGGCGCGCTCGCGCCGGTAGCCGCGAACCTCTTTACGCAAGGCTTGCGTTTCAATGCCATTGCGGATGGTAACCTCAAGCTCTTCGAGATTGATGGGCTTGGCAATGAAATCATAAGCCCCGCCGCGCAGAGCGGATATGGTGTTTTCTATGAATACATCGGAAGTAACCATAATGACGACAGCATCAGAATAGCGGTTTTTAATTTCGCGCAGAGCATCGAGTCCTGAGCCATCCGGCAGGTTGATGTCGAGCAGAACTACAGAGGGTTGATAAGAATCAAAAGCCGCGACCGCCGATAATACATTGCCGACAGCAAAGGATTCATAGCCCCATTCCTTCAATGCCTGGGCCAGCAAAGCACGGATCATATCTTCATCATCGACAATTAAAATTTTTTCTTTAGGCATCAGGTTTCATCCGACGGTTACTCTGGAATTCAATTCATGAAGTTACTGTGTTCAACTCATCATACAATGTGTGGTAAAGGTGAGCAAGAAACAAAAAAACAACAATTTCAAAAAATGTTTTGAAAAAGGCTTAAATTATAAGCTTTTTCGCTCATGCGAGTTCGATTTTCTCTGCATAAAAGCGTCAATCTACATTGAATGTCGGGCGCAAACTTGCCTCTATTTGAATCGAGGGTCAAAATAATTGCGGAGGTTCAATGAGGAAAAAATGAGTAACAATAGAATTTATCAAGCAAAGCAATTTCATTTAAGTGGACTGAATGGGATTTCTGATCAAACTCTGGAAGTGCACTTCAAATTGTATGAAGGATATGTCAAAGAGACCAACAACCTGATCGAAAAGATTGCAACGATTCGGGGCACAGGTCTTGTAGAATCCGACAACATGGCCGCCTACTCGGAACTCAAACGCTGGTTGGGTTTTGAATACAACGGCATGGTTTTGCACGAGTATTATTTTGGTAATCTGAAATCAGGCGCTTCCGGCGACCCTGACAAATCATCAGCATTTTTGCAAGCCGCAGAGCAGTCCTTTGGCAGTTATGATAATTGGAAATCAGACTTCGTCAGCGTCGGCAAGATGCGCGGCGTTGGTTGGGCGATCTGTTATCAAGACCCGGCGACCAGGAGTTTGTCTAATCATTGGATTACCCTGCATGAAGATGGCAACATCGCCGGCTTCAAACCCATCCTTGTGATGGACGTTTGGGAACACGCTTTCTTGCTCGATTATAAACCTGCGGAAAGACCCAAATACATAGAGGCTTTCTTCTCCAATATTGATTGGAGCGCCGTTGAAGGGCGACTTCAAAACATAGCAGTAGCTTTACCAGCCGCTAAATAACCGATCGATGAATCGCGCAAAAGTCAGAACGCTTTGCGCGATTCATCGAAACTTCAAGCATCGGATATCTTTATGACTTCGAGGTTTTCTTCGAGCATAGGTCCTGATGGTTGAAGCGAATTTCTCATCAAATGTCTGCTCTCAGGTGCTTGAGCACCGTTCATTATAAAGTAGTTTTAAATGAAAGCCTCAACTTATATCTTGATTTCGCAAGGCGGTCTTTGTCACAATAGGGAATCATACGGCAATATTAGGAAGTATGCCCTTGCCTATTCCCCCCTTGATTGCAATGGGTACGCTTATGTTTAGGAGGCGAAGTCGTGAAAGTCGCAGCAAAATTTTTAGTTCTACTCATTCCCATGCTGGCATCTGTTCTCAGCACGGAAGCGCGGGCGCAAATTACCTCTATCACGCTTGGACCGGAACAAATCGGCACAGTGAAAACGGCTGCATCCATCACCACGAAAATTTCGTTTCCTGACAAAGTTACTTCGGTGATTTGCGGCGACCTCTATGACGGACAAAGCGGCAAAGGCACATTCGTTATTCAGCAAAGCGATAACGACGTTTTCATCAAGCCGATTGCTTTGAAAGGTCAGAGCAATATGTTTGTCAAAGTGGGCGACGGCAAGAAGACGTATAACTTCGATCTTCTGGTAGTGCCTTTCAATCAAGCGCATCGCGTCATCAACGTACTGGATCCCACATTTGTCGCCACATCTTCGTCTGCAAACCCTGCGGCGACAAACGGCAATCCCACTGTGGCAAAAGAGCCTTGTATCTCCGAAGCTGATTTGGAAAAGAGAAAAGCTGAGATCGAACAAGCGGCGCAACTCAAAGCCGACGATATTATTCGTAAGGCTCGTGAAAGCGCCATGCGTATCACCAGTGAAGCGGAGACTCGTGCGGCAGAAATCGAGCGTCAATCGTCTAGTCGCGGCCCTCAAGAGGTAGAGCACAGATTTATTCAAGCCATGATTGGCGGCGTGCAAAGAGCCGAGGTCAAAACCCTACGCGCCGAAGTCAAGAAGATAGTCGTTATGCTGGATGCCAACATGTTTACCTTTGACGGCAAATCTTATTTGCGCTACACGATTCAAAACGCCAGCGACAAGGGTTTTGCTTTTACGGCTATTGCGCTTGAGTCAGGAGCCGTGAAAGCTACGCAGCCGATTCCCGTTGAATTGACGCAATCGAAACCTGAAAACGCGCTTGCCCCTACGGAAACCTTGTCCGGAGTTATCACCTTCGACGCCAAGCTAATTACCGCAAAAGACCGCGTCGTACTGTACGTTCGTGGCGAGGATAATTTGGAAATCGCCAGATTGATCGTTCAATAAGTTTTATGGCAAAGAGTTTCGCAACGATTTTTATACTCCTTATGGGAGCGTTTTCTGCGCCAGCGCAGGGACCGCTTTCACCACCTTTGCGTCCGCCTGTGCCGCTCACAAGCGAGCAACAAGAAAAGATTCGCGGCGAAGAAGCGGCGAAGATAGCTGGCACCAAGCAAATTCCTGCAACTGCAAATCCATTGAGCCTTGTTAAAATACCTGCGCTTGGCGGGCGCATCTCGTCTGGCAATGTGGCGATAGACGCGATGGTCACAGAAGCTGCGACCATACACGGACTGGATCCTTACTTGATTCTGTCCGTGATGCGGCACGAATCAGGTTTCAATCGCAACGCCCTTTCACCGAAAGGAGCCTCTGGGTTGATGCAGTTGATGCCCGCAACGGCCGCCAGATTCGGAGTCAGGAACATCTTCGACGTCCGAGAAAATATTTTGGGCGGCGCGAAATATCTGCGCTGGCTGTTGGAGAGATTCAACGGCGATGTAAGACTCGCGCTTGCCGGTTACAACGCCGGAGAAGGAGCCGTAGAATTTTACGGCAATCGCATACCGCCTTTCTTTGAAACGCAAAATTATGTGCGCGCCATTTACTCGCGTTACGCGGGCTTGCGCTCAAGTACTATGCCTCAGCCTGTAGCCGCTGTAGAGATGCCTAAGATGTTGGAAACGTCGAGAGAAAAGATTCCCACGTACAATCAAATTATTATTTTCAATTCTTCACGCCCGGTTGCAAATCTCAAAGGGAAGAATGAATAAGTTAAATCGTGGCATTCAATAGGTGGAGTACATATTCTGCCCCAAAGTCTTTAGAGTCGAAGTAGCCCATCAAAGAAAAATATCTCTGTTAACTTTGTGTCGCTGGAATTTTGAGGCGAATGCAGATTTAGCCCTTGTCAGTTGACAAACACCACACAAAAAGTTTGATTTGTGGAGGAGAAGGATGCTTATCCGTTTGATTATTTTTATGCTCTTGGTTGCCTTTATCGGCGCTGGGAATGCGCTCGGTCGGCAAACGATCAAAGATGACACGGAAAAAGAACGCGCCAAACGCGCTGCCGAGAATTCGCCAAATGTTGCAAGAGACGAGCCTGCAACGAAGCTTGAAAAATTTATGGCGCGAAAAAATGTGCTGATTATCAAAGACGCGTATGCGGTCGGAACAGTTCCGGGACAGCAAGGCAACGAGGTGAAAGTCGAAGCCATCGTTTTATCCGCCGTCGGAGAAGTGACGAAAATTTATGGACTCAGTTTCATTCGTTTCGCCAATCGCACAGGCGAACGTCAAAACGCCAAAGAGGCGATTAGCTTTGTTGATTTCGATGAAATCGCAGCTTTGCAAAACGCCCTTGAATACGTCTCGAAAATTGCCAATGACGCAAGCGCGGAAAGCAGTGTCGGAGCGCGCCCACCTGCGCCAAACGATTCGCGCGCTGATGAAACTGCTGTGGCGAATTCTGCAACGGAGTTTTCGCTGCTGACGCGCGGCGGTTTGAAAACCGGTATGCTGCAAGTTGGCAGACAGCAAACCGGATTCATTCAATTTAGTGCGCCTGCACAAGACGCCGCGGTGTTTTTTGGCATAGGGGCGTTGGGGCGTTTTCGGAATCTGGTTTCGCAAGCGCGGACAAAACTTGTTGCGCTCGGCGCAAGATAAGCAGTTTGCAGAAATGTTGAAGAAGAGAAATAAGCGAGCCTTTAGTAAAGAGCTGTGCTTGACGAGTGGTTCTCGCTGGAATTACAATGCATACTTTATCACGCAAGGACTTCACCCCCAATTGAAAACTGAAATTTGTAACTGATTCGGCCTCAGACTGAATAAGAAAGAAAATAATAGCGGATTGATAATCAAATATTCTTACAAAGATTAGGAGTGGGAGCCTCGCCAAGCGTTTCAGTCATAAACATTTTAGAATCGAAGCACGAGTTGTTTCCGCAGGATCAGTTTTTACAGCTTGAACTATGAGTTTGCACATGAATAAATGCGCTCGTCTACGGTAGACGAGAAGGCTGATTTACTAGCGAACTTGCTGTTCTGTAAAGTGGTTTAAGCAGCCCTCTTTTTCTCCTTCTTCATCCCAAGCCCTTTATAGATAATGCTGTCTTGTTCGCCAGCACAGGTGCGAGTTGTGCAGGAAGAATGCAGGCTTGCCGCACAAAGTTTGAAAAATCAGCTTGCCGCAAAAGCGGTTTCCCTAAGGGGTTTAACACTGTAGCCCGTAGTCTGCCTACCGCACAGTGGAGAAGTAAGGTTGGTGAATCAAAGAATTGTGAGCTCGACCAAAACACCTACAAATAGATGACCGCCTTGATTGAAAAAATTATCATCGTCTTATTACTTCTCGCCGTCGTCTTTTCTGCTCTTGCTCATGGGGTTGTTGATGCGTGGTCAATTGCCGTTCTGGAAATCGTCGGCGTCATGGTTATTCTGCTTTGGGGGATTACGGTTGTCATTGAAAAGAGCTTGAAGATACACCTGCCGAATCTGGCACTTCCTGTTGTCGCGTTTTTTATTTTGGGGTTGCTCCACTGCATAGCTTTCAAGAATGGCGAGGGCGAGTTGCAAAGTCTATCGGCAGATGTAGAAGCAACGCGCAAGACCGTCTTCTTACTTTTCTTTTTAGTCTGGTCTTTCCTCATCGCTGCGAATATTTTTGTTGGCAGAAAACGTCTGCATTCGCTGATGAATTTTTTAGTCGGTTACGGAATGGCGATGGCGATGTTCGCGCTGTTGCAATTTTTCACCTGGAACGGGCGATTTTATTGGGTAAAACCGAACACGCAAGGGATGTCACCTTTCGGTCCATTTGTCAGTCACAATCACTTCGCCGGTTATATGGAGATGCTGATTCCGCTGGCCGTCGCTATGACGCTGGTGCGCGGGATGAAATTGGAAGCGCGGCTGTTTTACGGATTTTCAGCGCTCTTGATGTGTACTGCGTCAGTCGCTTCTTTATCGCGAGGCGGCATGATTAGCCTCGCCGGGATGCTTTTATTTATCGCTTTCTGCAAATTATTTATGAGCGCGAGTCGCAGAGTGGAAATCCTGAAAAGAGGTTCATCTTCGTTGCAAAGAGGCGCAGAATTGACAGCAATGCGTTATCCTTCGCCTTCGACTTCGCAGAATCGCCGGGTGACTTGGGTAAAAGGAGTTGGGCTGGTTGCAGCCGTTTCGGCAGCGATTTTTGTAGGCGTCATGTGGGTTGGACCTGACAGGCTTGCCGGGCGTATAGCGAGCGGCACATTGACGGGGGCAAGTAGCGGAGAGGAATCTTTTTTTACAAGTAGAGGCTGGATATGGAGAGATTCGTGGGCTATGATAAAGGCGCACCCCATATTCGGCGTCGGTATCGGAGCTTTTGAAACCGCTTACCCCCAATACAGTCACAGTGATGGCGCGCTCGTCGTAGGACAATCGCACAATGACTATCTTCAAGTTCTGGCTGACGCTGGCCTCATCGGCGGACTGCTCGCTTTGTGGTTTATCGTTTTGGTTTTTCGAGAGATTTTTCGAGCCCTCAAATCAAGAGATGCCCTTATATCTGCAATTGCTTTAGGCAGCGGCGCAGGCATCTTTGCCATATTGGTTCACAGCGTTTTCGACTTTAATCTTCAATTGCCCTCAAATGTTTTATTATTTCTGATTCTGGTTGCCATGTTATCGCAAGCTGTAAAGCTGGTTAGAAGCTATGAAGAAGATGCGCCGGTTGTTGAGGATTCGCCCCATCTTTTTGCATCGGCAAAGGCTGTGAAATCTCTGAGGCGATAAGCCAGCTACCCTGAGTAGAAAAATAATATGCCTGAACGGATTGCAAAAGATTTGAATGACGCAATGGAAAGTGAAGTAACGCAACCATCTTTCTCCCTCAGTCGTCGTCTGAATGTGTTAAGATAAGGCAAGTTAAAATCAATCAACTGATAGTTGTGGGGCAGTTATGAAAGTAAAATCCACCGGTAAGAAAAAATTCTTAGTTAAATTGAATGAAGGATTGAAGGCGGCGAATGTTGTCGCCAATCTCCTGGTATTTTCGATGATTGCAATGATTTGTTGTTTCACGCCAGTGAGCCTCAAGGCGCAGGACAGTCGTGCGCAAAAGTCGCAATCTGCAAACCATCGCGCTGATGATACAAAGAAACCCAATTCATCAGGCAATAGCGCATCTTCCAATGTCTGGATTGTTTCGCAAGAGGATTACTACATAGGGCCGTCCGATGTACTGGATATTAAAATCGAAGACGCGCCGGAGTTGTCGCAAGCCTACACGGTGAGCGTCGCAGGTTTTATCGAGATGCAAGTCGCAGGGAAGTTACAGGCGGTCAATAAAACTCCCGAACAACTTGCAGTAACCATAAGAGAAGAACTCATCAAAGCCGATTATCTGAAGCGGCCTCGCGTCAGCGTCAACGTTGCCGAATATAACAGCCGCACCTTTTTCATTCACGGCTCGGTGCATTCGGCTGGCCCTTTCAAAATTCGCGGCAAAGTTACGATTCTCGATCTGATCGTTCTGGCTGGCGGAATGACAGAGACTCACGGTCCGAACGCCTACATCATCAGACGCAAGCGACAGGCTGGCACAAGCGAAAGTGCTGGCAATCCAGTTTCCGTAACGCCCATTCAGGCGTCAACGAGCGGGACTCCCATTCCAGATGCGTCCTCGGCGAGCGCTACGCAAACGACGGCTGACGTTGCGGTTGACAGTCCTGACTATGAAATGATCAAGGCGAACATCAACGGTTTGGAACGAGGCAGATTCAATCAGAATATCGTTTTGCAGCCGGGCGATGTGGTAAACATTCCGGCATTGAATGTTTTCTTTATTGGCGGAGAAGTAAATGCGCCGGGTCAGTTCCCTCTGAAAGAAGGAACCTCTTTGCGGCAAGCCATCACCCTGGCACAAGGCACGACGTTTAAGGCGGCTAAGAATCGCACAGTGATTTTTCGCGGCAATGTAGAAGACGGCAAACAGGTTGAAATCCCTGTGGACGTTGAGGCGGTGATGAGCGGCAAAAAGCCCGACATTCTTTTGCAAGCCGATGACCTGGTGGTCATTCCCAGCAGTCGAATGAAATCTATCGGCGGCACAGTTTTGCAGGCTTTCGGTATGAGCACGGTTCAACGTGGAGTTTTAAGGTAATGTTGAATCCAGGAATTTTGGCGACAAATTATTTCTCGCTTCGGCATAGACCAGGCGTAGAAGTGGTTAGGAGAATGAGCTGTGGACGATAAAAGAGTTGAACTTGAGAGATTGAACCCGAAGGAAGAGAATCCTCTTGTGCGACCGGGGTATCCAACTTTGCCGGGCTATCCGTCGGATTCGCTTTCATACGGGTATGGCTATCCGTCGAATGATAAAGGCTCGATAAATTTTCGCGCCATCTGGCGAACCATACTCAAACGCAAATGGCTGATTCTGGTCATCATCTTTATCGTTACTTCGGCCGCGACCATCGAGGTATACAGAACGAAATCTATCTACAAGGCGACGGCTTCGATAGAGGTTCGTAAAGATGCTACGACGCTCATCAAAACGCAAAGCATCGTCGTGCAGACAGACGATTCCGACGCGATGAACACCTATATGTACATGATCAAGAGCCGTCCGCTGTTGTTAAAAGTGTCCGAAAGTCTTCGCCTCGATCAAAATCCTAAGTTCTTCGATGTCTCTTCGAGAAAATCCATCACAGAAGCTGTGCAAACAGTCTTCAACAGAGTGCGCTCGTCGAATGATCCGAAACTTCCGACCGCGATAAAAGATATTCCCGCGACCGATTTGAATAAAGAGATGGTGCCGGAAGATAAGGCGAAGTGGTCGCCTTATGCCGGCGTAATCGCCGGCGGTTTAAGTGTCGAGCAACTGCCCGCCGCGCGTTTGATTATGGTCTCTTATATTCACACAGACCCGGAAACCGCCGCCGCTGTTGCCAACACGGTTTCGCAGCATTTCATTGAACAGAATTTCAAGAGCAAGACAGAGAATTTTACCAAGACCTCTGAATGGCTTGACCGCACAACGCGCGAGTTGAAATCGAAAGTGGAGCAAGCCGAACAGGCGCAAGCCAATTATTTGCGCGACAACAATATGTCTTTTGTGGGCAAGACGGCAGACAGTTCAGGCAATTTGGGAACCGACAAGTTTCTCCATTTTTACGCACAGGTGCAACGCGCCGAAGCCGAACGCACCCTCAAGCAGTCGCTGTATGAAGAGGTGAAAAAAGGCAATATTTTGACGCTTCCTGAAATTTTTGCCGACACCCAGATGGGCGAACTGCAAAAGAATTTGCGCGAATTGCGAGTCCAAAAATCTCAGCTTGATGTCAACTACGGCGACAAGCATCCGAAGATAATCGAAATCAACGACCAGATCGCCACCGTTGAAAGTCAGATTAACGCCAACGTCGGAACGCTCGAATCAAAACTCAAAGCCGAGTATGAAAAGGCTCTGCGCGAAGAGAAACAACTCAAGATGATTTTAGAGCGCAGCAAGACGGAAGCCACCCAGCAGAACCGTGCAGAGATTGAATACAATATGCTCAAGCAAGAGGTGGATACGCAACGCGCGCTTTACACAGAGTTTTTGACCAAGACCAGCCAGGTTGATCTACAGCGCGTCGAGCAAAACAACAATCTGCAATTGGCTGAACCTGCCGAAGCGCCGATGGCTCCGATCGGTCCTGACCGTTTGAAGACGATACTCACCTGGATGCTACTGAGTTTGGCTGGCGGCATCGGTCTGGCGTTCTTTTTAGATTATCTCGATAACACGATCAAGACGGTCGAAGATGTGACCCAATACGCGCAACTCCCGGCGCTTGGCGTCATCCCTGCGATGGGCGGACGCAATACTCGTAAACTGGCAGCCGTGAAAAAAGGCGGTGCCGCGCTCGCCAAAAGCAACGCCAACGGCGGCGCGCTCACCATGCCCGGACAGATTTCCGCACTTGAATCGCGGTCTTCGGTAGCCGAAGCGTATCGCGTGCTGAGAACCTCTGTGATGTTATCGAACGCTGGCGGACCGCCAAAGATGATTCTGGTTACCAGCGGACAGCCCGGCGAAGGCAAAACGACGACGACCGTCAACACCGCCGTTTCGTTGGCGCAGTTGGGCGCCTCTGTGTTGATCATAGATTGCGATTTACGCAAACCCTCGACGCACAAAGTATTCGGCGTCGATCATTCACGCGGCATCTCAACCTATCTATCGCGCAATGTTGCGATTGATGAGTTGATTCAAAAATTACCGATTCCCAATCTCTCGCTGCTTCCTTGCGGACCGATACCCCCGAATCCTGCGGAGTTGATTAGCTCCGAAAAGATGAAGGAGCTATTGGCAATGCTGGCAGAGCGTTATGATCATATCTTGATAGATTCGCCGCCTTTGATGCACGTGACAGACCCTGTGATTTTATCAACGATGGTTGACGGCGTAATCATTGTAGTCCACGCGGGCAAGAGCACACGCGATGTGGTGCGACGCGCCAGACAGGAGTTGACAGCGGTTGGAGCAAAGATATTCGGCGTGGTGCTCAACAATGTGGATTTCCGTAGAGGTGGATATGAGGACTATTACTACTCTCGCTACTACGAGAGCTACGGTGCGGACAGGAACGAAGCGAGCGGAGATTAAGATTGACTGGCTCACCTGGTTTAACTGGTCTCGATAGGAGAGCTATCACCCGTCACCCTCTATTTTTTATCAACCTGCGGAGTAAGTGACAGTATAAAACCCAGTGCGTAAGTGCCAGGTAGAGAGTGATTCAAGAATTAGACAAACCAATCGAGCAATAGACATTTCCTATTTTCCCTTCATTTGAATTGCTACTAAAACTAAAATGGAAGCCACAGCAAAGATTCCTACAACTAAGGCAGTCGAAGATTACTCACATCTTCCCGAAGATCCTATCGTCAGCATAACATCTGGTCGCAAATGGTTTGATATAAATTTGCGCGAAGTTTGGCAATACCGAGAATTGCTTTATTTCCTGGTCTGGCGCGACGTCAAGGTTCTCTATAAACAGACTTTTCTCGGCATAACTTGGGTCTTGTTGCAACCGCTCCTGACCATGCTCGTGACCTCGCTTTTCTTCGGTAAATTGATAGGCGTCCCCTCGGACGGATTGCCATACCCTCTGTTTGTCTTTTCGGCTCTTCTTCCCTGGATGTTCTTTTCAAAGGGCATCACGCAAAGCGGCAACAGTTTGATCGGTAGCGCCAATCTGATTACGAAAGTCTATTTCCCGCGAATGATAATCCCGATGGCGGCGGTCTTTGCTGGCCTCGTTGATTTCGGCATCTCTTTTATCGCCTTTGCGTTGGTAGTGGCTTACTATAAGGTTGCGCCAACCTTGAATATGCTATTTTTGCCTTTCGTCATATTGATGACAATACTGTTTGCGCTGAGTATGGGGATATGGCTTTCGGCCTTGACCGTGAAGTACAGAGATTTTCGCGTAGTCATTCCCATGATGCTCCAGATCTGTATGTTCGTTACGCCAATCTTTTATCCCATGAGCATTATTCCGGAGAGCAAGCGCTGGATGATGTCGCTCAATCCACTTGCCGGATTGATAGAAGGCTATCGCTCATCGCTATTCGGTTTGCCGTTTAACTGGGCAAGTATTTCCATATCAACTGTAGTGATCGTCGCTTTTCTTAGCTGCGCAGTATTCGTATTCCGTCGGATGGAAAATCATTTTGCGGACATAATTTGATGAAACCATGAAGCCAATCATCAAGGTAGAAAACCTGGGAAAACAGTACCAAATTGGCGCGAGCCAGCAGCCCTATCTCACTTTCCGTGATGCGCTCTCGAAAATTGCGCGAGCCCCGATGAATCTCTTTCGCCGCAACGGGCATTCTGATGAAAATACATTCTGGGCGCTGAAAGATGTGAGTTTTGAAGTCAGGCCTGGCGAAGTCATTGGCATCATCGGCCGCAACGGCGCGGGCAAATCAACTCTACTCAAGATACTCTCGCGCATCACAGAACCGACAACAGGAAAAATTGATTTATATGGTCGCGTTGGCAGTCTGCTTGAAGTGGGTACAGGCTTTCACCCTGAACTGACAGGCAGGGAAAATATTTCATTGAACGGCGCAATACTCGGAATGAAGCGCAACGAGATTGAGCGCAAGTTTGATGAAATCGTAGAATTTGCGGAGATTGAGAAGTTCCTTGACACCCCCGTCAAACATTACTCAAGTGGAATGTATGTCAGACTTGCATTTGCCGTTGCGGCACATCTCGATCCGGAAATCCTGGTTGTCGATGAAGTGCTTGCAGTTGGAGACCTCCACTTTCAGAAAAAATGTTTGGGCAAGATGAGCGATGTTGCAGAAGAGGGAAGGACGGTGCTTTTCGTCAGCCACAATATGACCGCGGTGCAAAGCTTTTGCACTCGCGCAATGGTTATCAATGAAGGCAAAGTTGTTGAGGAGGGAATGACAGCAAGTGTTGTCTCAAAATATTTGCAATCGTCTTTCTCGGCTTTGACAGAACAAGTTTGGGAGGACCTCAACAGCGCCCCAGGCAATGACAAAGTGCGTTTGCATCGCGTATGTGTGAGACCTGAAAACGGCTATGCTTGGGATTCCATCAGCATACGAACATCGCTTGTGATGGAATTTGAATACTGGAACTTCGAGCCTAATTCGCATTTGAATCTCAGTGTCGTTGTCTTCGACGAAGCAGGAATCGTTGTCTTTAACACAGGTCCTTTATTTGAGCCAAATTGGGGCAACGGCCCTTTCCCTGTAGGACTCTTTCGCAGCAAATGTTATATCCCGGGAGATTTGTTGAACGACGGTATGCATAGAGTTTCGCTGCATCTTGTCAAAGATCAAAATAGCATTATTTTTACTCAAGAAGACGCGCTCACTTTTGATGTTCAAGACTCTGTAGAGATGCGCGGCAATTGGCATGGCAAATGGGTTGGTGCTGTTCGCCCAAACCTTGAATGGCGCACAGAACTTCTGGCCTCCGGAGACCGGTCAGCAATCGAGACAAAATCGTAATGACTTTTATTCAAGCGGAGATTTTTAGATGACTTCTATTTATCGTTTTGGACAAGTCGTATTACCTAAGCCTTTCAAAAGGGTGATCAGAAAAGCGACTCAAGCATGGTACAAAGCGCAGCCTGAGCCTCTAAGGAGTGCCTTGAAGAATGTATGGGAAGAGATTCGAGTTGCCAGAGCAAGTCGTCAAGCGATTCCTCGTTTTCTTGAATTGAAAAATCATGCGCCACTGAAAGTTCACTTGGGATGCGGCGAAGATATAAAAATTGGTTGGCTCAACATTGATCATCCTTCTAATGAATTGGCCAATAGAAAGTTCGCCAATCAGCCAAACACCTGGTTTATCGCCTATGACTTACGCTTAGAATTACCGCTTGATGAGGAAAGCTGTGAGCTCATCTATTCATCTCATTTTTTTGAACATCTGGATTACTCTCAGGGATTACGATTAATGCGTGATTGTTACCGTGCGCTGACCCCTGGAGGCATATTCCGCATCTCTCTCCCGAATGGCAAAGGCATACTTGATGCGTATATTCGTGGCGATAAAGATTATATGGGATTGATTGACCAATTGAATCTACTCCCTGACGCGGAGGGAGAACCCAAAACATTGATTGATTACGTCAACTTCGCCGTCTATGAAAATGGCTCGCACAAATGTCTTTATGACGAGGAAAAACTCGTGTTGATGTTGAAACACTTAGGTTATAGTTCTGCATCGGTATCTTCTTTTCAACAAGGTATAGACTCTGACACGGCTGTTCGTCGCCGGTATTCTTTTTATGTGGAAGCCGTGAAGAATAGCCGCTTATCAGAATTGGATTAGACTTTGCAGAGAAGAGACAACAAAACGATTACGAGCGAAATGAATGACTGGATATTTGAATCGTAAGTATGCGGAGTCACTGGTAGAGTTTGGGGAACCAGTCTACTTGCCGAAATGTAGAGGCTGGATTATAAAGCGAAAAATAGTGGATACAGATCTTTATGATGCGACAGGATGTTATCCATTATTTTCCTGTGTCAGGTGGTCTGAGCTAGCGGCGGATATGGATGCCTTGGCAAAGGATTTTGTCACGCTTTCGCTAGTGACAGACCCATTTGGAGAGGTTACGCAGAATATCCTTGAGCACAGTTTCAGAGATCTTGTTTCTCGCTTTAAGGAACATTATGTCACTGATTTGAGCCGTAATCCGGACGTATTGCTGGACAAACATCACAGATACTATCTGCGAAAGGCTGAGAGAAAGGTTTGGGTAGAATGCACGCTGACACCAATTCAATTTCTAAGCGAGTGGGAGAACCTCTACGACAACCTGATCCTGAGGCATCATCTCGAAGGGATTAAAGCATTTTCCAGACAGGCGTTTGAGCGACAATTAAGCACTCCAGGGGTAGTAATGTTCAGAGCCATTGCCGGTGGTAAGGCTGTCGCTGCGCATATCTGGTATGTGCAGGGAGAGGTCGCCTATAGTCACCTTGCCGCCTCCAGTCAAATTGGCTATGAACTAATGGCTTCGTACCCCTTATATTGGGCAGCAATTACCTATTTTAGAGATAAGGTGCGCTGGCTTGATTTGGGGGGAGGTGCGGGGATTGGTAGAACTGAAGAGGACGGTTTGAGCAGGTTTAAGAAGGGATGGGCAACCGGAACCAGAACGGCATATTTTTGTGGTCGTATATTTAATGCACAACTTTACGCACGATTGGCAGAAATACACAAAGCCGGTTCAATCAATTATTTCCCTGCGTATCGGCTGAGAGAATTTTCATGAACGGATGCCAAACAAAATTTGTAATTGTCGCCTCAACGGGCGGGTCAGTTATGAATGAACTCTTGAAGAATGATTTTTTCAAGAGCCAGATTTATTCCGTAGTCTCCGACAGGCACTGTTCAGCTATTGAAAAAGCGAAAAGCCACAACGTCAAAACAGATATTCTGTTGGAGAAAGATCGAGTGAGCTTTTGCGCGCGCCTGCTTGAGTATCTCAAAGTGAATCAAGTCGTTTATGTCATAACATTTTTTACGAAACTATTGGTCGGCGATTTGTTGAAAGAGTATAAAGATCGAATCATCAATCTTCATCCTTCCATTCTCCCGGCATTCAAAGGAATGAATGGATTCGGCGATGCTGTGCAGTACAGGGCGCGATTCGTTGGCAGCACGATTCACTTCATTGATGAAAACATGGATGAGGGGAAGATTATTCTGCAAGCCATTTGCCCGCTGGATGTCAATAAACCTTTGGCCTTGGTCAGGCACAAAATCTTCGAGCAACAGTGCCGCTCATTGCTGCAAGTCGTAAAGTGGCTGATTGAAGATAGAATCAAAGTGATGGACGACGAAGTGGTTATCAAAAATGCAAAGTTCGATGACCTGGAGTTTTCTCCCAATCTTGATTTTGTCGAGTCGCTTGATTTGCGAATCCCCTTTCCAGAAAGGCTTATTGACTCAGGCGAAATATGAAAAGGCACTTGTCTGACTTGGCCATCTTCGGGGGCAAGCCGGCGTTTGATGAAAAGCTTTATGTGGGGCGGCCCAATATAGGCGACCGCGAGCAATTCATCGAACGCATCAACAACATATTAGATAGTCGTTGGCTGACAAACAACGGTCATTACGTTCAAGACTTTGAGCAACGCATAGCCGGGATGATCGGCGCTAAGCATTGCATAGCGATGTGCAATGCGACTGTGGCTCTGGAGATTGCGATTCGCGCTCTGGAACTGACAGGCGAGGTCATCATTCCCTCGTTCACTTTCATAGCGACTGCGCACGCGCTGCAATGGCAGGAGATCAGACCGGTGTTTTGCGACATCAATCCGAACACCCATACGATTGACCCGAACCAAGTGGAGCGACTCGTCACAAAGCGCACAAGCGGCATCATCGGAGTTCATGTTTGGGGGCGAGCTTGCGAGGTGGAGGCGCTGGCGCAAATTGCGCGCGATCATCGTTTGAAGCTTTTGTTTGATGCGGCTCACGCATTCGGTTGCTCCTATAAGGGTCGTATGATTGGTAACTTCGGTGATGCGGAAGTCTTCAGCTTTCACGCGACAAAGTTCCTGAATAGTCTTGAAGGCGGAGCCGTTGTCACGAACAATGACGAGTTAGCTGCGAAAATCAGGCTGATGAAAAACTTCGGATTCGCAGGCTACGATAATGTGATTTACATTGGCACAAACGGCAAAATGAATGAAATGGCGGCGGCGATGGGAATCACTTCGCTTGAAAGTATGGATGAATTTGTGTTTGCCAATCGGTTGAATTATGAATTCTACAAAAGAGAATTACTCGATCTCCCAGGCATCAAATTGTTCGTCTATGACGAAGCTGAAAAGTGCAACTATCAGTACCTTGTTCTCGAAGTAGATGAGCAGATAACGATATTGAGCCGTGATGAATTAATCAAAATTCTTTGGGCTGAAAATGTTATTGCGCGTCGCTATTTTTATCCAGGCTGTCACAATATGGAGCCCTATCGCACAGTTTACCCGGATGCAGGGACGACGCTTGCGGCAACAAAGCAGATCGCTGAGCAAGTGCTGTTGCTGCCTACAGGAACAACGATTGCGGCCGAGACGATTAGCGGAATCTGCCAAATGCTTCGCTTTTGCGTGGAGCACGCAGTTGAAATCTGTGACAGCTTGCGAAGCGTTTTAGTCGAAGCTTGAATGGTACGAAGGCCTGAGGGGCAACAGGGAATGAGTGAAATGATTGCCAACCCTTCGCGAAGGCAGCAAATTTGATTCTGTGTGCGTAGGCTTGATTATGTTAATTAGTGTTGCCATTCCGGCATGGAACGCCGCCGATTATCTTCGTGAAGCGCTTGACAGTATTTTGGCGCAAACGCATAAGCCTCTGGAAGTGGTCGTTGTCGATGATGGCTCAACCGACCATACAAGAGAGGTGTGCCAATCTTACGGCGAGGCTGTGCGATACTTCTATCAAGAGAACGATGGCACGGCAGGCATAGGCGCACGCGAACGCTCGATACGCGAATCTCGGGGCGAGTGGATAGCCTTTATGGATCACGATGACCGATGGCTTCCGACCAAACTGGAGAAGCAGATTGAAGCCATCAAGGCTTTTCCTGATGCGGGCGTGGTCTTCACCAGATACAAACAAATAAACGCTCAAGGCAATGGCATAGCTGCGTCGAATTTGCTGCCTGTGTCGGGCAGCACCTTTCGTTTAGAGCCCCACGAAGCATTTCATCATCTGTTGCACTCGAATCCTTATTGTCCATCCTCGGCAATTGTGCTGCGTAGCGCCCTGGAAAGCGTCAAGTTGCCGGACAAACAGGTGTGCGGTGATTGGTCGCAATGGTTCAGCCTCACTCGTCGATACCCCATGATCGTGGTGGATGAATATCTGACGGAATACCGAGTCACCGACTTTCACTTTTGCGCCAATAAAGAGCAACTGGCGACGAGAATGCGTGCGACCTTGCGACAACAGAAAAAATATTTACAGCAAGATTGCGCCAGTTGCCGAGAAGGTTACAGCGCGGGGCAAACACATATTGCCAATATTTTTGCTGTCGCTGCACGCACATTTCTGGATCGATACCATGCGCAAGCAAAGTTCGGACAACTCTCTAACGCGCTGCCTTTCCTGTGGCGCGCGCTGTGCGCTGCTCCTATGGAAGTCTTAAAACCACGTCGCCTTATGGCGGTGTCTAAGAATGGAACTTTAGGAGCATTTCGAAAAGGTAAGAGCGGTAAGGCAACCCCAAACACTCATGAAGAACGGTGATTGATGCAAGGAAAATGTAGCCGCCAAGAATGTCTTGGGTTTTTATCGGGACTGGCTTATGCAAGAACGTAATCTTTACAACCAATCTTCCGATATCTTTTAAGAGGAATTCAGTAGCGTTTACATAGGTGAATCCGCTTTGCCGCGCAAGGTGCGAATCAATTGGCAAAACTCAAGCAACAAATAACGGCAAACGCTGTGCAGGTGTTGTGGTGATGGTCGGCAGACAGGACGACTAGAGGGCTGACTCAGCCAAAGGCTTCACACGAGGATGGGTTAACAAGCCTGCTTATCGCTTTAAGTTCCAACTTTGCTTTTGAGAGAGGTAGGCGAATCCTGGAGCTGTGAGAGTCTTTTAGAGGAATTAAGATTGCGCCAGCTACTGAAAAAACTACTTTCGAATAAAAGCAAAAGGCAAATAGAGAAGCTCGTATTGGGGTATCATTCATTTGCTCCTTCCTTCTCGTCAGCAGGCGAAGACATGATTCTCAGGCATATACTAGGCGCTGATAAACGAGATGGTTTCTATGTAGATATCGGTGCGTTCCATCCGATTCACGCCAGCAATACATACTTTTTTTATTTGAATGGATTTAGAGGAATTAATGTAGATGCACGGCCTGGCAGTATGGAATTGTTTAATAAAATCAGGCCGTATGACATAAATTTGGAATTCGGTGTGTCGAACAAAAATGAAAATTTAAACTATTACTTCATTGATGAAAACTCATCAATGAACAGCTTTTCCAAAGAGTTTCTAAGCAATCTTGGCATGCTCAAATATGTTAAAAAACAGATAGAAGTGCCAATGTACACATTATCGGAGATACTGGATAAGTATCTGCCGAGCGGAAAGCCCATAGACTTTTTAAATGTTGATGTAGAAGGATTCGATTACAATGTCTTAGTGTCAAACGATTGGGAAAGATACAGGCCGAAAATTATTGTCGTTGAGTGTGGCTGTCAGGATGAATCAGAAGCCAGAATATTGAATTATCTTAAAGATAATGAGTATGAAGTATGTGCCCAGAATGTAATCATAATCCACAAGATCAATGAATATTTTTTAATAGACAAAAGGCAATCGTAAACGGTAGGACGTAACAGAAACATAGTCGAGCTGCTTTAGCATTTTTTCAGGCTTATGAATCGAATACTTGAGGGATTGAACTGGCGTTTCAATAGGATGCGTGACAAAGCCAGTAGAGCGAAATGGTATTGGGTAAACTTGACCGACCGTAAAAGCCCGGTTGATAAAGACCCACGTGTAGCCCTTGTCGTGGTCGGGCGTAACGACAACTACGGAGGAGATTTTCGAGGCCGGTTGGATGCTATGCTCGAATGGAATTTGCAATTTCCTTTTGCAGAGGCAATCTACATTGAATGGAATCCAATTCCAGATCAACCTTCAGATGCTCCGTGGCTAGTCGAGAAGTTTAAAAATTTGCGTGTCTATATTGTCAGCCCTGAGCGCCACAAAAAATGTTGCACAAATCTGCGCATGCCTATGATGGAATACTTTGCCAAAAATGTTGGTATTCGCAGGGCTGCCAGTCCCTGGATTGGCGTAATCAATGCTGATGTCCTATTAGGTTTAGACATGCTGAAAAGCCTGAAGACCTTAAGGACTAACTATGTTTATGGCAGTCACAGTGTAAATATTCGATGGAATGAAGGAAGCATCCGGCCTGATGATCTTCTTAGTAAAGCAACCCAAATCGGAGAGTTTAGCGCCGATCGTCAATTATTTTCAGTCAGCGGGAATTTTACCCTTGCTTCAAGAGCGTCCTGGAATCGGGCTCGCGGGTATGATGAGTCTTTGACTGGTGGAAGGGTTTGCTGTGATGCTCATGGACTGGCACAGTTATATCATTACGGCGATAAAGCACAAGTATTAGGAACGCATTATCATTTGGATCACCCGGAGTCTTGTAGAAATGCGGTACTCGAGCATCAAGGACAATATTTTGATCCCTGGACCAATGTACCTTACAACAATAATGAGCAGTGGGGACAAGCCGATGCCCAAGAGCGACTGATCGGAGAACGGACCTACTATCTTGATTGAATCTTCATCTCGAGTAAGAAAAGTCTCTACGCCTTCTCAGGAAGATCGCTGGCTTCCCCTGAAGCTTACTGCGCATCGCCTCATCAACTGGACACTTCGTGTCTTTGCCAGCCTGGTTCGCCTACTGCCAGGGTCTTCGCATTTTCTCGGGCTTCCCCAAAAACGAATCTCTGATTTGAAAAAATGGGTAGCAGGCAATAGGCGGGAACTCGATTGGATGCAGCGCGTTAAAGGGGCTCATTGTGAAGTAGTGCAACCCTCAATCGCGATGCATCGAACCGTACCCTTAGGCAATAATGGGAGCGAAATTCATCGCGCTTTCAGCTTGGAACGTTTCCACATACACAATGAAATTACCATTGCCCGACTGCCTCAAGCGCGTATTCTAGGACCCAGTGGTGTGATCATCACGCAAGATGGCGGTGTTGTTGAAGAATCAACCTGGGGGAATGGTTGGCTGGAAAGAGACCGCCTTTTCACTTCATGGAGACTGCCGAAAGTTCAATCCTTAGAAGGACATTATTACACCATTGCCAGTCTATTTGATGATGGTTATGCCCATTGGTTGTTGGATGCGTTGCCTAGATTGTTTGCGCTTGAACATCTACCTGTTGATGAGATGAACATCATTGTTTCGCGGCCATTGAATAGCTGGCAACAAGAAAGTTTAGACGCTTTAGGCTTCAGCAACTTGAATTTAATTCCGCTCAATGATTCTCATTTACAATTAGAGGCTCTGTATTTCCCAAGCTTTGTCGGGGACCCCGGCAATCCACATCCCTGGGGATGTCAATGGCTGAGGCAGCAGCTGATTAAAAATAATGAGTGCGGTCGAGAGAAAAGACGTATTTACGTCAGTCGTCGCTCAGCGAAAAGGCGAATCTTGAATGAAGATGAGTTAGAGCCAATTTTACAGCTCCATGGCTTTGAGATTGTGGAACCAGAGCGAATGAATTTTGATGATGAGATTCGTTTGTTCAGCCAAGCCGAATTCGTAATTGGCCCACATGGAGCAGGCATCAGTAATATTCTTTTTGCTCCATCGGATTGTCGTGTGCTGGAAATTTTTGACCCGCGTCATGTGAAAGTCAATAATTATGCGTTGGCGAATGTCTTACATCAACCCTATTGGTATCTGCTTGGCAAGGTACCCGATGCGCCAACCTCCCGACATCAGACAAGCGGTCATGATAATTATTGCGTCTCAGTAAGGGATTTTGTCGGCGTTGTTGAAGCCTTACTAAATTCCAAGAGTTCCCATCGCGCATAAAAGAAAGGTGATCAATGGATTCAACGGTCTTGATTACAGGAGGCACTGGCTTCCTTGGTAAACGCTTAGGCTTAGCTTTGGAGAGCAGGAGCAAAGTCTTTTTGACGGGACGAAATAATAAGCAAAATATGTTATCTCAACACCTCACAGGGTGTAGGGTTTTGCCTATGGATGTGTCGAATATTGAATCTGTGCGAGATGTTTTTAGCGAAGTGCAACCGAGTATAGTCATACACGCTGCCGCCACAAAATTTGTTGATCTGGCTGAGCAACAACCTATGGAATGTGTGGATATTAATGTAGTGGGTTCGCAAAATGTCGCAAGAGTTGCCATTGAGAAAAAGGTCGAAACTGTCATCGGTATTTCCACAGATAAAGCGACTCCGCCAGTGAGAAATACCTACGGACTCACTAAAGCTTTGATGGAGAGAGTATTCTGTTCGATGAATGATAAATCGCCGACTAAATTTGCTTGTGTAAGATATGGAAATGTTGCCTGGTCAACTGGATCTGTTCTGCCGCTGTGGAAAAATATGCACGAAGAAACAGGGGTGATCGGAACCACGGGTCCAGAGATGCGAAGATTTTTCTTCACCGTTGAGGAAGCGGTGAATCTGGTATTGACCGCCATGAAGAACATTGAAGTTCTCCAAGGAAAGGTGCTTTCCAGATATATGAAAGCGGCTCAAATTAAAGATGTATTGGAATTGTGGGTGAAGCATAAAGGGGGATCGTGGCAACAGATAGAAGGTCGCCCTGGTGAACGCAACGACGAGTATTTGGTTGGAGAGCTGGAATTACCCTACACCCTAGAAACCAGTTATGACGGGATCCGGCATTATGTGATCTCTTTCAACCAAAAAGTTTCTACCCCTATGTTGTCAGCGTTGTCGTCTGCAAATACAGAGCGATTGTCAGATGAGGAAATTCTACACATTATAAACAACCCGCCCGTTGAGGAACTGTAATGTTAAAAATTCGCCACGCCATCATATTAGCTGCTGGCAGAGGTCAGCGCATGATGCCTTTGACAGAGACGCTGCCTAAACCGATGGCTCCTTACAATGGCTCCACGCTAATTGCGAGGGGCATAGCAGAGATTGCGCGGAAAATTGAGTATGTGCATATTACTGTGGGATACAAAAAGGCTATCCTTGCGCAACATGTGATTGAACACGGAGCCAGTTCTGTATTCAACACCGAAGGGCAGAGTAATTCTTGGTGGATATACAACACTCCTCTCAAATATTTGAATGAACCAATGGGTGTACTAACCTGCGATAATATAGTGGATATAGATTTTGATTTGTTGGCACAGGATTATTTAAAACTCGGTGAGCCAGCCTGTATGCTGGTGCCTGTAAAGCCGGTCTTTGGTTTAGAGGGTGATTATATTTTTCATGATCAGCAAGTCGTCTCAGAGATAAACCGCTTCAAGCCTTCCTCAATTTATTGCTCCGGTATTCAAGTGCTCAACCCACATAAGATTTATGCGATTACGCAGGATGAAGGCGACTTTTATGCGGTCTGGAAGCAGCTGATTATTCAAAAACAATTGATGGTTTCATCGGTGTATCCCAAAAGATGGTTTGCGGTTGATACGTTACAAAATCTGTTTGAATTAAATAACCGGGCAATGGAGACTCAGTAGCGGAGGAAGGATGACATCCAGGATTACTGAATTAGTATTGGGTGGGCAAGGGCTGATTGGTTCTGAATTGGTTCACTCCTTACAGCTTGACGGACACAACGTAGTTTCACTTGATTTAAAAAACAACTGTGATTTGCGCCGCGTTGAGAATCACTCTTTTGAAGAATGTGATCGCGTTTGGTTTTTAGCTTGGGACACCGGCGGCGCAAAGTATATTGGAGCCATAGATAAACAGCATCAGATGTACAAACATAATTGCGAATTGTCTGCGCGCGTCTTTGATGCGCTGGCGCAAACTCGTCGCCCTTTTATGTTTGTGACTTCGCAGCTTGCAGGGCAACGAAACGCTTATGGTATGACAAAACTCATGGCGGAACAATGGGCGTCGCAACTTGGCGGCAAAGTCGCGCGCCTGTGGAACACCTATGGCTGGGAGCATCCCGATACGCGCAGCCATGTTATCACTGACCTTGTGCTTTCAGGTTTAACCGAAGGGAAAGTGAAAACGATGACAAACGGCAAAGAGCAGCGGCGATTTATCTACAAAGCCGATTGTATTGCCGCCTTGCGCAGGCTCTTTGATAGCGAGCAGGTGAGCGGTCACATCGCTGGGCCTGAATGGGTAAGCATCAAACGACTAGCCGATGAGATCGCACTTCAATTAAATATCGAAGTCGAGTTAGGGCAAAGCGAAGGCGAGGAAGTCCTGATAGACCCTGAGATATTGATACCCGATTGGCAACCTGCCGTGAGTTTGAGCGAAGGCATAGCGCTGGTGATAACCGAGGCTCGCCAGTACCTGAAGCAACGGTGAAGGATTTTGAGTGCGGAAGAAATAATGATTAGCGCAGAGGTAGAAAATTCCTACAAACCAAAAACTATCTTTCAAAAGCTCAAGCACCTGACTGCCGAGTTGATCGGGCGCCAAAGAGCAAATCGAATCTCTGCGCCTTACTACAACTGGCTTGCGCGTCGGCAAGCCGAACAGCGATTGTTGACGCTGCCCGAATCCAATTTATTAATTAATCTCGGTTGTGGTTATAGCCCTCTGTCAGGCTGGGTTAATGTGGACATCGCCCGAGGCTCGCAGGTTGATATTGTTTGGGATCTGCGAAAGGGCTTGCCTTTTGCGAAGGAGAGTTGTGCAGCGATTTTTAGCGAACATGTTATCGAGCATCTTTCAAAAGAAGATGGCGAAAATTTATTGTGTGAGTGTTTCCGCATTTTGCAGCCCGAGGGGGTGTTGCGTCTATCCACTCCAGATGCAGGAAAATTTTTGCGCTCGTATGCGAGCGATGGAGAATTTTTGCATCACCCGGAATTTCCCCAACCTATTGAAACGCCGCTCGACAGAATCAATCAAATGATGCGCGAGTCCGGTCAACACCTTTGGGTTTATGATGTCGCGTCTTTGCAAGTGCTTTTGCGGCGCGTCGGATTCCACTCAACAACTGAGCAGAGCTTTGGCAAATCTAACCATCCGCAGATGCAGAGCATTGATAGCGCGGGGCGCGCTTTCGAGAGCTTATACATTGAAGCGGTAAAAGGCGTTTAATTGGATGTTGGAAACACCTGTTGCATTCTTAATCTTTAATCGTCCGGAGACCACCGCAAGAGTCTTTGCGGAGATTGCGCGGGCAAAGCCTAAGCGCTTACTGGTAGTGGCTGACGGACCACGTTCAGACGAAGAAGCAGAGAAATGTGCTGCTGCCAGAGCGATTATCGAAAGAGTAGATTGGGATTGTGACGTTTTGACCAATTTTTCTGAGGTGAATTTAGGGTGCGGGATTCGCCCGGCTACGGGAATCAATTGGGTTTTTGAAAACTGTGAAGAGGCGATCATCCTTGAAGACGACTGTTTACCTCACGCCACTTTTTTTCAGTATTGTCTGGAGTTGCTCAATCATTACCGTGAAGATGAACGGGTGATGGCAGTAAGTGGAAATAACTTTCAAAAGGGCAAAAAACGGGGAAGCCAAGGCTATTTCTTCTCTCGGTATCCACATTGCTGGGGATGGGCAACTTGGAAGAGAGCCTGGCAATACTATGATTATAAAATAGAGTTGTGGCAGCAAGTAAGAAATTCGACTTGGTTGGCAGATCTACTGGGAAGTCAACATAGCGCCAGCCATTGGGCTGAGGTATTAGACAAAGTATTTGATGGAGAAAAAAATGATGTATGGGATTATCAATGGATGTTTACTTGCTGGGTTCAACATGGATTGGCAATCATTCCAAACGTGAACTTGGTTTCTAATATCGGTTTTGGAAGTGACGCAACACACACAAAAGAAGATGCATATGAAATGGCTAATTTAGAAGTACAACCCATGGGATTTCCCTTGACACACCCTGCTTATATAACTCCGGATTTTGAGGCAGATCGCTTTGCTTACAGTAATTATTTCGCTAAAGAAAGCTATCGCCTTGGCTTTCCTAAAATCGTGCTGAAGCGAATATTCAATTTTCTCCCTGCTTCTTTTCAAGAAAAGGCACTTCAATTCAGATCAAGAAACTAATTCATCAAAATGATTACCCAACGGGCTGGATTTTTTTGCGGGATGGCGAACAGATGGCATGAAGTATCTGGCCGGCGAAAAGCTTATGAAAAGTATCCACAGTCTGAATTTCAGAAAGGGGCGCTGGCACATAGAGATTGCAAATCTTATGGGTCGGGCAGATAACCGCGCGAGTGATTATGATTAAGAATAGGGCAAAGACAATCCTCGAAATCTTGAATAGTATATTTCTTCAACCTCGAAAGAGCTTTAGGGTGTTGAGGGGGTTGCCATTGACTGCCCAGGGCTTTGACTATGGTCAAAGATGGCGATCTTCCTCTGAGGGACAAGGTGTATCTTCCGAGATTACTAAGAAACCGTTATGCGATTCTTCAAATCCGATGAAGTCGTATTTTGATTCCCACACTGAGGGGAGAGGAATTTGGAAGTGGGCCCACTATCTGGACATCTACCACCGTCACTTTAGTAAATTTATAGGGCGCGAAGTTCACGTCCTTGAAATAGGCGTATATAGTGGAGGAAGTCTCCAGATGTGGAAGGAGTACTTCGGTCAGAATTGTCAGGTCTATGGTGTAGATATAGAAGAAGCATGCAGGGTATATGAAGATGATCGGACGAAAATTTTTGTGGGCGACCAGGAAGATCGCAACTTCTGGAAACTCATTAAAACACAAATTCCTAGGGTTGATATTCTAATTGATGATGGTGGTCACCAGCCTAACCAACAAATTGTCACACTAGAGGAAATGCTCCCGCACCTGCGTCCCGGAGGGTTTTATCTCTGCGAAGATGTGCATGGGAGCGTTAACCAGTTTCACTCTTATATCCATGGACTTGCTGCCCATCTTCATTCATCTGTGCGGGGATCCAATGATGAGACGAAGGGAATCGCCTGTAAGCCAACGCCATTTCAAACGGATATTCATTCAATACATTTATATCCTTTTGTGACTCTCATTGAGAAAACCAATAGCCCGGTCATTCAATTCGTGGCTCCAAAACATGGAACGGAGTGGCAGCCATTTTTATAGGGATCTGGTGAACCCGATTTTTCGATCAGTGAAGGCCGCCTTTCGTTCAAACAATCCCTCCATACTCTGAGATTGCTTATGGGGATAAATTTTGAACAGGTTCATCACTGTCCCATATGCGGGCAAGAAGAATTTAGAGTAGAGCACGGAAATGTCAAAGACTATTTGTGTGAGGTGGAAGGCAGTTTCAGGTATGTAAGATGTAACAATTGCGAATTGGTTTTCCTTAACCCACGACCGATTGCCTCGGATTTAGCAAAATGTTACTTGGATTATCATACCCATCAGGCCGAGCCGCTTCCGAAAAGCTTTCTGGAACAATGGGGAAATCCTACCCGCTGGATTCGCGGCGGGATTCTGGCAAAAAAATACGGATATGCACACCTCGCGCCATCTTCTTTAGCAACCTTTGCTGCCTGCTTGCTGGATCTATTTCCGCCAATTAAGCAGAGAGCAAGGTGTGGTTTAGGGGTTGGTTCAGCTAGTGGTCTACCTCCTTTCACTGGCAACGGCCGAGCGCTTGATATTGGCACAGGAAGCGGAATCTATGCTGCAACGCTCAAGCGATTAGGTTGGGAAGTCTCAGGAGTAGATTTTGATGCTAAGGCGGCAGAAGTTGCTGCCGCTTGTCATAACATAACCATACATAGAGATCAATTAGATAGAATCGGTTTTAAAGACAGCCATTTCGATTTTATATCCATGTTTGATGTCATCGAGCATCTGGCGAAACCCCTCCATGATTTGCGTGAATGTTACAGAATTTTACGTCCCGGTGGGCGAATCATGATAAGAACACCTAACTATGACAGCTTGACGAGAAAGCTGTTCGGCAGGTATTGGAGAGGCTTAGAGGCTCCGCGTCACCTGTGTCTTTTCAATGCTGATAATCTCAAATATGCTGTAGAAAGCGTAGGGTTTCGTATCCTGAATGTTGTCAGCCCCGACAAGGGAACTGCTTATTACTTTAACTCGAGTCGGCGGTTTCAACAAAAAGATAAAAATCATGAATTTGGCTCTCATTCTATCAATGCGCAAATCAGATCAACGAAATTGCGTATGAAAATATTGAGTGCTTTAGGGCAAACGGCAGGTGATGTCCTTCATTTAGAGGCCATACATCCGTAACCGATTGAGGAAGACAAAAGTAGGTTACTAAGCTATGGATCAGCATCCTTGCGTGCATGTAGTGATTCTGAATTGGAACGGATTGCACGATACTTTAGAGTGTCTTTCTTCTCTAATCACTCAAGACTATCCGTCCGTCGTCATTCACGTAATTGATAACGGCTCAGATGAAAACGAACCTGAAATTATCAGGCAGCACTATCCCGAGGTAAATGTTATTGAGTTGCCACAAAACTTCGGCTTTTGCGGCGGCAATAATGTGGGCATCAGGCAAGCAATAGATCGGGGAGCAGATTATGTAATGATATTGAACAATGACACGATTGTTCCTCCTACTCTAATACAAGATCTGGTGGAAACGATGAAAAGCTTATCCGATGTAGGCGCGATAAGCCCGTTAATTCTTCAGTACCCCGATAAAGAAAAGATTTGGTTTGCCGGTTCGATTTGGGAGCCGGAAACCGCAGGATTTAGACACCTCCTGTCGGGACATTCGCGCAAAGAAGTAAACAGCGTTGATCCTTATCTCACACAATATGCTTGTGGCTGCTGTCTTTTAGTCAGCGCTTCTGTTTTACAGGCGATTGGGCTTATGGATGAAAAATATTTTGCTTACTATGATGAAGCCGATTGGTGTTCGCGTATGTCGAAATTGGGACTGAACTGCTATGTTGTACCTAACGCAACGCTTTATCATAAAATTTCTCGCTCAACACCCAGTATAATAGCGACCTACTTAATGTCCAGAAATCGCCTGATTTGGATGCGCGACTATCTTACATGGAAAGAAAGATGGAAGTCTTATCCGTATTTATTCAAGGAATCTGCTTGGAACTTAGTAAATACTCTCAAGAAAAATTCAATCGATAGCGCGATCTCAAAAGATCACAGCAAGGCAATGTTGCAAGGCATTTTAGATTATTTACGACGCAAATTGGGAGGATGGCCAAACAATATTGAGAAGCTTGCCAAAAGCGCCAGCGGAACCCATACCATTCACGTGCTTAAACAAGAATAGTATGGCTTCTTGAATCGTGCATAAATGAGCATGGAACGACCAGCAAAACTATCAATTATTACGCCTTCATATAATCAGGGACAGTTTGTAGAAGAGACCATCCTCTCTGTTCTCAATCAGAATTACCCTCATCTTGAATACATCGTCGTTGATGGCGGAAGTCCTGATAATAGCATTGAAACCATCAAGCGTTATGAAAACCGGCTTGCTTCCTGGAGCAGCCAAGCAGATCGCGGACAGGTTCATGCCATCAACAAAGGTTTAGCACAGGCTACGGGTGAGATTGTCGCTTATCTCAACAGTGACGATGTCTATTTGCCGGGAGCCTTTGCCGCGGTCGCAGAATATTTTCGCGCCCATCCGGATTGCCAATGGCTCTGCGGCGACACGGTTTTATTCGGTGAAGAGCAGGCGACCGAATTGATTCGCGCAAGGGTTCCCAAGTCGGCGGCGCATTGTCTTTCGTGGGCTTACACAGCTCCGCAGCCCGCCATGTTTTGGCAGCGCGAATTGCTCCGCACAGGTTTCGACGAACAATGGCGCTACTGTTTCGATCACGATCTGTATGTCCGTTTATTATTGGACGGCTATCAATGCCATTACTTGCCCTTACCCTTAGCCGCCTATCGTTTGCACGGCAGCAGCAAGACGGTTGCCGAATCCGGCGGCTTTGACAAAGAGTTTGACGCGATTGCCGAGCATTACGAAGCGAAACTGCACGGCGCGGATCGTCGTTGGAGCGTGGCCACAAGATTTCTGCGCCGCTCCTATGAATTGAGCAAGATGGGCAAGACTCGCGAAGCCAGAACCTGGCTGTTGAAGGCTTTGCTCAAACACCCCGAAGGCTTGCGACGACGTCCGTTTTGGGGATGTTTGCGAATGGTTTTGAAGGGCGCTATCTCTCACTAAAACATTGAGCAGCAGAATCCAAAACGAAACAGTATGCATTAGGGGCACTCCCATCACTCGGGAATAGACTGCATGGTTTTTAATTCCATAACCTTTATTATTTTCTTCGCAATCGTTTTGTTTCTTCACAACCTGCCGTTACCTTGGAAGGTAAAAAAGTCAAATCTGCTGATTGCGAGCTACATATTTTATGCCGCGTGGAATCCGCCGTTTGTCGTCTTATTGTGGCTGACAACAGTCGTTGATTGGTTTGTCGCCCAAACCATCGCGAAAACGGCAAATCTCTCCAAGAGGCGAATGCTGCTTTTGATTAGCTTGGCGGGCAATCTCGGGTTGTTAGGGTATTTCAAATACGGAACCTTTATTCTGGAAAGCTTCGTTGCGACGTTACATTACTTCGGGGTCAACTATCACCCCGCCGCTCCCAATATCATATTGCCGATTGGCATTTCCTTTTATACCTTCGTGACGCTTTCCTACACCATAGACGTTTATCGAAACGAGATTGCGCCTTGCAAATCTTTTCTCGATTTTTCTTTGTTGGTGACCTTCTTTCCGCATTTGGTGGCGGGCCCCATTCTTCGCGCTGCAGACTTTCTTCCGCAATGTGTAAAGCCTCACGTTGCCAACTCGCAACAACTGGGGTGGGGTTTTTCACTGGTGGTATTCGGACTCTTCGAGAAAGTCGTCTTAGCTGACACGCTGATGGCTCCGGTTGCCGACAAAATTTTTATCGCCGCAAACGGATTGGGATTCTTGCAGGCTTGGATTGGAACTTTTGCATTCGCTTCGCAGATTTATTTAGACTTTGACGGCTATTCGATAACCGCTATCGGCGTGGCGATGTGTTTGGGCTTTGTGTTTCCCGACAATTTCCGTTTTCCCTATGCCGCTGTCGGGTTTTCGGATTTCTGGCGGCGCTGGCATATCTCGCTTTCCAGTTGGCTGCGCGATTATCTCTACGTTTCGTTGGGCGGAAATCGTCAAGGCGAAATCAGAACTTATGTGAATCTAATGTTGACGATGTTGATTGGCGGATTGTGGCACGGCGCAGCTTGGCGTTTCGTGGTGTGGGGCGCTTTGCACGGGATCTATCTGGTTGTTGAACGCTTGTTAAAAAACATTTTTTCAGAGGCGGCAATTTTCAAGCATAAATTTGCTCAGGTCTTAATGGCGTTGCTGACTTTCCTTCTGGTGTGTATTACCTGGGTTTTCTTCCGCGCAGATCATTTGTCGGACGCCTGGCGAATGGCTTTGTCCATGTTCGGCTTTGGCAAGGCGAGCAAATCATTTTATGAATTGGGTGTTGATACGGGAGAGATTCGCTCTGTGCTCTTGGTGATGCTGGCGTTGTTTGTCATGCATTGGAAATTGCGCAATTCGTCGCTTGAAGGGGCGGCAGAAAAAATTCCTTTGTGGGCGCGGTCGGTCGTGCTGGCAGGGTTGCTTTGGTTTATTGTCATCGTTCAGGGAGACAATCGTGCTTTCATTTACTTCCAATTCTAATGACAGAATTCCCTCTGCTGATTGGGGGAAGGTTTGGATTCTCGTACTTGTTCTGTTTGCCTTGACGCTTGTCGTGTGGGAAGGGTTTTGGCGTTGGCAAGGGTTTCACAGAGTCCCGAAAGAACAAGATGTAAAACATTGGGTATTGATGAGAAAAGAGGCTTCACAATTGGGCGAAAAAGCTGCTGTTCTCATAGGGAGTTCGCGCATCATGACTGATATTGATGCGGATGTTTTTGCTGCTACAGCAGGCGTACAACCCATCCAACTCGGCATTTCAGGCGCTTCCCCTATATCGGTTTTGCAGCATCTTGCCGATGATAAATCTTTTACGGGAACGGTCATTTGCGATTTTCACGAAGTCTTTGTTTACACCTCTGAAGCTTCACAGGCAGTGAGACTCAGCCCGGATGATTTTTTGAAAGAATACGAAGGGCGCTCCTTTCTTGAGGACTTGCTGCCGAAACGGCTTGAGAGTAGCGGCAAGGCTTTGTTGAAAGAGACCTTCGTTTTTCAAATGCAAGAACTCTCTCTTTCTAACGTGCTACACAATATGGTTAGGGGGAAACTCCCGCCGAAGCCCGAAGACCCCTATATGATTATCAAAGACGGAAAGATTTCCAATTTGAAAAATATTAAGGACAGCGACAAAGATTTGCTGACAAAACACTTTGAAGACCTGACCATGAACTTTATCAATAAAGGTTCGATGTCTTGGGATAAACTGCCCAAGATAATCGCAAAAATTGAACGAGCGGTTGAAAAAATTCAAGGACGAGGCGGCAAAGTCACTCTTGTTTGCCTGCCAGTGAGCGGAAAACTCTGGGAGATTAACGAACAGTATTTTCCCAAAAAAACATACTGGGATTTTCTAGCCGCGAATACAAAGGCTAGGACGATTCATTTCAAAGATTACCCGTCATTGGCTGCATACGAATGTGTTGACGGTTCGCATTTAGGCGGCAATGATGTGAAGACGTTTACGAAAGCGCTTATTGAAATCTTGTACGACGATAAAAAAGTGGTTGAGCAGAGGACAAAGATAGAATGACAAAAGCACTGCTTACGGGAATCACCCGACAGGGCGGCTCCTATCTTGCCGAATTCCTATTGGCAAAAGCTACGAGGTTTTCGGCATCGTGCGGCGTTGCTCAAGAAGATATAAAAAATGATTGAAAGAAGAACCAGAAGTGGGAAAACGATATGGTTCATATTAACTATCGGCGCTTCCATAGGGTTTGTTTCATCTACAATAGTAAAATTGGTTAATAGATTACCTTATCCTCCTAACTCAGATCAGGATGGATATCTTGCTGCCGGAGCAAACTTTGCAGAGTACTTCACCTTTATGCAGCGAGCTCCTCTCTATAGTATGTGGGTAGGTATTATCTATTTTTTTAGTGGTAAAAATCTGGAGACAACCTTCTTTGCCGAGAAGATAATTTCTATTTTGCTCTTCAGTATGTTGATGATCTGGCTGGGATGGAGATTGTTTGACAAATGGGCTGGACTGTTAATGTTTGTTTGGGTTTGGAATTGCAAATACTTACTTTTCGAGACAAATGGCTCGCACACATTGGCTGCTTGTCTGTTTATATTAAGTATCCTCGGTCTCTTTTTGCCTGCTAACATCAGACTTCCTGCCGCTATGCTGATGCTGTTCTTTTCTGCCATGTGCAGGTCGGAAATGTGGGTAGTATTTATAGGAGTGGCTGGTTGTCTTACCATAAAAAGATTCAGAGATTGGCGCAACAATCAGGAAATCGCACCGTCCTCAGCGCGATTACAAGTTCCATACTGGATTGCAGCGGTCTTGATTGGAGGCGGATTTTATTTTACGTCGGCAGTGAATATCTCTGCGCCTGAACCTGAGCGTCTATCCATTGCATTTGAGCAGAATTTTGCGATCAATTATATCGAAAGAAAAGGGCTGGCTCATCAATACAAGAATCCTTGGGTTGAATGGCATTCTATATGGTCAACGGCTCTACCAGATGCGGAAACCCCGTTTGAAGGTTTGCGTAAATACCCTGGAGAAATACTTGAGCATGGGATCTATAATTTGCGGCTATTTGTTTATGCCTTTCCAGCTATCATTTTAGGGTTTGATTATCCAATATTAATGGGCTTTGCCTTTGGTTTCTGGGCGTTATCTTTTGTAGCTTTTAATCATCCTTACCGCACGAAGCAAATTGATGGAGAGCTAAAAGGACTGCTGACAATATGGTTTGTGGCGATTCTCTTATTGATTCCGATCAGTATTGTGTTACGTGTGGCAGCCCGTTATTACATTCAATTGATGCCAGTTCAAATGATCATAGCTCTTGCCGTGGGGCGAATGATTCTTTCACGCTTTCCTAATTTGCAACGGCCATTCTCGCTATGATTTTTGCACCTTTCATCTATGTATTTTCGAACGATGAAGCAACTCATACAAAGATGCCTTTATTGCTTGGTGTTGCGAAGCACATGACAAAGGATCACTTGTTACCAATGTGAAACTTGGAAGAATCAACAGGTAATTTGAATATGACAAAAGCACTAATTACGGGAATCACCGGACAGGACGGCTCCTATCTTGCCGAATTCCTATTGGCAAAAGGCTACGAGGTTTTCGGCATCGTGCGGCGTTCCTCTTCCTTTAACACCGACCGCATCGAACACATTTATCAAGATCCGCACGAACCGAACGTAAAACTCAGGATGTTTTATGGCGACCTCAACGACGCCAGTTCACTCAATAAAATTCTGCGCGATTTGCAGCCCGATGAGATCTATAATTTGGGCGCGCAATCGCACGTTCGCGTGTCGTTTGATGTGCCGGAATACACGGCCGAAATTACCGCGCTTGGCGCTGTGCGCCTGCTCGAAGCAATCCGCGATTTAGGCTTGAAGCCGAAATTTTATCAAGCGTCGAGTTCGGAATTGTACGGCAAAGTTTTAGAAACTCCGCAAACCGAAACGACCCCTTTCTATCCGCGCTCGCCATATGCCTGCGCCAAAGCCTACGCCTACCACATCACTGTCAATTACAGAGAGAGTTACGACCTCTTTGCCTGCAACGGCATACTGTTCAATCATGAATCGGAGCGTCGGGGCGAAACCTTCGTAACGCGTAAAATCACTCGCGCCGCGACGCGTATCAAAGTTGGTCTGCAAGACAAGCTCTACCTGGGCAATCTGGATGCAAAACGCGATTGGGGACACGCGAAAGATTACATCGAAGCGATGTGGCTGATCTTACAGCAAGAGATGGCGGACGATTACGTGATTGCGACGGGCGAGCAACATTCGGTGCAGGAGTTTGTCGAAGAGACCTTCGGCTTGCTCGAATTGGACTGGCAGGAGTACGTCAGGATTGACCCGCGTTATTTTCGTCCGGCAGAGGTCGAGACCTTGCTCGGAGATGCTTCAAAAGCGCGGCGCGTTCTGGGTTGGGAGCCGAAGATTTCCTTCAAAGAGTTGGTTCGCCTGATGGTCGAATCCGACATGAAAATCGCCCAACGTGAACGCCTCTTGACGGATGCGCCCGAAGAGTTCGCAGTTAATAAACAGCATGAAAATTATCAGATATGAGGTTTGCAGTGAATCAATATCAGGGGAATGATCAGCGATGAGCGATAGCAATTTCTGGCAGAAGCGCCGCGTTATTGTCACCGGCGGCGCAGGCTTTTTAGGCTCCTATGTCATCAAGCGATTGACAGCTGCAGGTTGTTCTTCGATTACCGTGCCACGCTCCGCTGAATATGATTTGCGCGACAAGGCAGCGATCAAACGACTTTATGAAACCGTCAGTCCTGATCTGGTCATTCACCTTGCAGCAGTCGTCGGCGGCATCGGCGCAAACCGCGATAACCCAGGAAAATATTTTTATGACAACTTGATGATGGGCGTCAGCCTCATTGAAGAAGCGCGGCAGCAAGGCATAGAAAAATTCGTCGCGCTGGGCACTATATGTTCGTATCCAAAGTTTACACCCGTGCCGTTTCGCGAAGAAGATTTGTGGAACGGTTACCCGGAAGAGACCAACGCGCCTTACGGTTTGGCGAAAAAGATGATGCTCGTGCAATCGCAATCGTACCGCGAGCAATATGGCTTCAATTCGATTTTTCTCCTGCCGGTTAATTTGTTTGGACCTCGCGATAATTTCGATTTGCATTCGTCGCACGTCATCCCGGCTCTGATTCGCAAGTGCGTTGACGCGATAGAGCGCGGCGATTCGCATATCGAAGTGTGGGGAGGTGGAAAGGCTACGCGAGAGTTTTTGTACGCTGATGATTGCGCGCGCGGCATACTGCTTGCGGCGCAACATTACAACTCTTCCGAGCCTGTAAATCTGGGCGCGGGTTTTGAGATTTCGATTTCAGAGCTTGCGAACTTGATCGCGCAGTTGACGGGTTTTGCCGGCGAGTTTGTCTGGGACGCCTCAAAGCCGGATGGGCAGCCGCGCCGTTGTCTGGATACTTCGCGGGCGAAAGCGGCTTTCGGGTTTACCGCCCAAGTATCTTTTGAAGAAGGTTTGAAAGAAACCATTAATTGGTATCGCGCCAACCGGCGGCAGTGATGCCCAGCTACGCTAAATACAATGTCTGGCTTTGTCTTTTTCAGCCAGCAGAGTTTCGCGCAAAGCCACAAAGACACGCAAAGAGAAATCCCAGTTATCCATCCAGTTGAGTAAATCAGTTCTTCATGCAAACTCAAGATGAAAATATGCTCAATTTTATTCGTGTCTCATTGGTCATTCCGGTTCGCGATGAAGCCGCAAGCGTTCGAGTCTTGCTCACAAGCATAGAGGCGCAAACTTTTCAGCCCGATGAAATTTTATTCGTGGATGGCGGAAGTAAAGACCACACCGTGAAGTTGTTGCGTGAAGCTGATCCACAAAACCCACGTTTGCGCGTCATTGAAGCCTTGGAAGCCTCGCCGGGCAAAGGTCGCAACCTAGGTATTGCCGAGGCGCGCAATGAATGGATCGCTTTGACGGACGCCGGTATTCATCTCGAACCCTCCTGGCTTGCAAACCTGATGGCTGCGGCAGAGCGTGATTCATCTGTGAAGGTTGTTTATGGCAACTATGAGCCGGTGACGGAAACCATATTTGAAAAGTGCGCCGCCTTGACTTATGTTCCGGCAAAGCAAAAAAGAGATGACGGATTGATGCGCGGACCCTCAACGGCTTCGATGTTGATTCATCGGGATGTGTGGCAAGCGGTCGGCGGTTTCCCTGACAGTCGCGCCGCCGAAGATTTAATTTTCTTTGAGCGCATAGGCGAACAGAAAATCAAAACGGCATGGTCGCCAAAGGCTACAGTGTGGTGGCAACTTCGCCCGACCTTTGCCGCGACCTTTCGCAAATTCACTCTTTATTCCAAACACAATGTCTGGATAGGGCGCGAGTGGGATTGGCATTACGCCATCGCACGGCAATACGCTGTGTGGGGTATCTGCATTCTTCTCGCTGTGTTATTCAGATTTTGGTGGGTAGCGCTGCTGCCGCTTTTGGGTTTTCTCCTTCGCGTCGCAAAGACTATGTGGGTGAGACAAGCAGATAAAAATTGGTTCGAGATATTCAATCCAATTAAATTTCTTATCGTAGGAATGATTTTGTTGACCATAGATGCGGCGACTTTTTCGGGCTGGCTGCAGGCTTATTTGCAGCGTGGTTCGCGTCCTGCAGCATCTTCTTTTCATAATCAAAGTGCGCCTTGATGATGGCGAAGAAAAAAATGCGATCTCTTTATATCTGCTATTTCGGACTGCGCGAACCGCTCGTGCAAACACAGGTTCTCACCTACTTGCGCCAATTGAGCGAGGAGGGAATTGAGATGAATTTGCTCACCTTTGAGCCGGATTTTCTGACTTCCTGGTCGCAAGAAGAGAAGCAAGATTGGCAAAAGCGACTCGCTTTGGACGGTATCAATTGGTTTGCTCTGCCTTATCACAAACGCCCATCCGCGCCGGCTACGGTTTACGATATTTTTACGGGAGCGCGTTTCGCGGCAAAGCTTATTCGTCAGCATTCGATAGATGTTTTGCACGCGCGCAGTCACATCCCTCTGGCTATGGGGTTACTGGCGCAAGCGTGGACTGATTGCCGGTTGATTTTTGATCTTCGCGGTTTGATGGCTGAGGAATACGTTGACGCAGGGATTTGGAAATTAGATTCTGTGGTCTTTCGCGCCATAAAACGATTAGAAAAAACCGGACTTCGCAAAGCCGATCAAGTTGTCGTATTGACGAATCGAATGCGCGACTGGCTCGTCGAACAAGGTTTGGCAGGCGCAGATAAAATCGAAGTGATTCCGTGTTGCGTGGATTTTTCTCATTTTACCGATGATTGGATTAAAGATGTGGGTCAAAGGGAGAGCCGTTTTGAACTTGTATATGCGGGTTCTGTGACAGGCCGTTATCTTTTAGAGGAAATGGGGCGATTTTTTTTAGCCCTGCGAGCCAAAAGACCGGGTGCTTTTTTTCGAGTATTGACACGCGTTTCAGCGCAAGAGGTGGCTGATAGGCTCACCAATATTGGGTTGCAGCAATCCGATTTTTCGATTGAGTATGTGCCGCCGGGAGATGTTTATTTGTGTCTTCGGAAAGCCAGCCTCGGGATTTTCTTTCTCAAACCTGCATTTTCACAAATTGCCGCCTCGCCAACCAAAATTCCTGAGTATCTGGCCGCGGGATTGCCTATAGTTTGCAATGCAGGAACAGGCGACTTGGACAAGCTGTTGGAAGATAACTCGGTCGGAATTCTATTAAAAGAGTTCAGCTTAAACTCATACAGTGAGGCAGTGGAAAGAGTTCTCTCCCTTATGGATGACGATAGTTTATCTGAGAGATGTATAGAGGTTGCTCACAGGCACTTTGACTTGAACTTTGTCGGCGGAGCAGGCTATTGTAACGTCTATCATAATATTCAAAAAAACCTTTCGCCGGAAGCCACATATACAGCAATATCATGAACGATTCAGGCATTCCTTTTAGTATTTTATTCTTCATTCTGCTGGCAGTTGGGGGAGTCCTGGCGATTAATTCGAGCCGAAATAATCGCCACACGCTGATTTTTCAAACGAAGATTTTTTTGCAGGCCTTTGCTCTACGCTTTGCCTTTTCCCTGGCGCTTTATGGATTCGGTTTTTCAAAGGTAGTTGGTGATGAAGATTCCAGCGGATGGTTGATCGGCTCTTTTTTTTATGGACAATGGTCAAAGCAAAATGTAGGCATTTTAGGCTTGCCGGGTGTTTTACTGGGCGCTTTTGATGGCAATCATTTTGGCTACTCTTACCTGGTTGGCGCGTTGTTTTATTTGACAGGCGTTCCTGCGCGACTTCCGGCAGCCGTATTGAATGGTTTCTTTGGCGCTCTAACCGTCATCGTTGCTTATCGGGCTACGGCTACTTTGTTCTCTCATGATGTGGCAAAGCGAGTGGCCTGGATGACTTGTCTTTTCCCCTCGATGATTATCTGGTCGGCGCAAACATTAAAAGAGCCGATAACAATATTTATTGAAATAGTAGCTTTGTATGGCTGTTTACGCCTTAGAAAATATGGGTTTTCCGTCAGAGATATTCTCTTGTGTGCCATCGCCTTGGTTGTGGTGATTCCGTTTCGATTCTATGCAGCGTATATAATCGCTGCTGCCGTGGCTCTTTCTCTAATTCTGCCACAGATTGGAAAGCGCAAATTTACCTTTGTCTCAGCTGTTGTATTGGCGATATTGGTTGTCCCTGTAGTGTTGATGTCCGGGGTGTTGGCGCAACACGAAAAACGGTTTGAAAGTTTCGACCTTAAATATGTTGAGAAGTTTAAGAAAGATGTGTCTGTAGGTAGTTTAGGCACAGGTTCAGGGGTCGAATCAAACTATGATTTGGAAACCTCAAGCGGTTTTACCATGGCAATCTTAGTGGGGGGCGCACATTTGCTTTTAGCTCCATTCCCCTGGCAGTTAGGCGGGGGCAGTTTGCGAATGTTGCTGACGTTGCCCGAATTGCTTGCCTGGTGGGCGCTCTTCTTTGTTGGTGTGGTGCCGGGATTTTGGTACACGGTGCGGAATCGCTTCGGTGATGTTATGCCGATTTTAATCTTCCTTTTCGGATTGGGACTGCTCTATAGCTTGATGTTTGGCAATGTCGGACTCATTTTCAGACAGCGCGCCCAGCTTTTGCCCTGGCTCTTTATTTTCGCAGCTGTAGGCTTAGAACTGCGACAGATGAAACGATTGACCGCACGTAAACCGAACAATGATATGAAACCCGGTGAAGTTGCACCCTTGACTTCATAAAGCCTGCCGGAGCGCAGAATAAAAATTGCTCTCAGCACAAATTATCGCCTTTTATTAAACAATGCGCCTTCTCGCTATCGTTCCAAGTCTGTTTGATACCTCACCTGGGCAGAGATTTCGTGTAGAGCAATGGGAACCTCTGCTTCGCAAGCAAGGCGTGGAAATTGATTATCTTCCATTCGAGAGTGCAGAACTGCATACGCTTCTCTACAAGCCCGGAAATATGTTTGGTAAGGTGAAGCTGATTTTTCAAGCGATAGTCCAACGCATCCACGCCCTGCGCGCGCTTGAAAATTACGACGCAGTTTATGTTTTTCGCGAAGCTGCCTTGTTAGGCCCACCGATATTCGAGCGCTGGCTACAACGCGCAGGCTTGCCGATGATATTTGATTTTGATGATGCGATTTTTGTCTCTTATGTCAGTCCATCGAACGGCTACTTGAGCTATCTGAAATTTCCCACGAAGACACGAACGATTTGCCGGCTGGCAACGCACGTCATGGCGGGCAATCCTTACTTAGCCGATTATGCGCTTCAGGTGAACGATCAAGTGACCATCGTGCCGACGACGATTGACACGGAAAAATATACGCTTGAGCCGAAACCGCAATCGGACATTGCCATAATCGGTTGGAGCGGCAGTTACAGCACGGTTCAACATCTGGATACCTTGCGTGGCGCTCTGCAAAGATTAGCCAGGCAAGAGCGCTTCAAACTGCGAGTCATTGGTACGTCTCAATATGAACTCGA
>JANMSG010000879.1:0-5126 GCA_031389065.1 Acidobacteriota bacterium
GGTTTCTCTCTGCCGCTTGCGAACGGGCAGACGATAAACCCGCAGGCGCGAAAAAGTCTTCAACGAAGTCTCAATTTTTTGCTCAGCGATTTCTCAGCGATTTCTCAATGGCAAGTTATGAGTAAAGAAATCAGTGGCTTATACGAATTCGGACGCTATCGCTTGGATGTCGAGAACCGCACCTTGTTGCGCGATGGGCAAGCCGTTGCCCTGCCACCGAAAGCCGTTGAGGTGTTGGCGGCGCTGGTCGAAGGCAACGGCCAGGTGGTCTCGAAAGAGCAATTGCTAAAATTGCTGTGGAAGGATTCCTTTGTCGAAGAGTCCAACCTGACGCAGAACATCTTTCTGTTGCGAAAAGTCTTCACTGAGGACGGCAAGGGAAGAAAATATATCGAGACCATCCCGCGACGCGGCTATCGTTTTGTCGCCGACGTAAATGTCATCGCGCCGCCAAGCGCCCTACAGAAAATGGAGGCGATCCGCCATCCGCAAATTATAGAAAAGCACACCATCGCCCAGATCATCACCGAAGAAGAGGCCGAAGAGAGTGGCGGAGCGCAAGAGGAGGCCGCGCGCACGCTCGGCGCCAATTCGCAAAAGCTGCTCGTCGCCCCCGACCAGCAAGCCTGGTGGAGAAGTCGCAAGGCTCATCTGGCTTTTTTGCTTGGCCTGCTGTTGGCCGCCACTATTGCTCTACTGGTCACCTTGAAACCTTCACCCAAACCCCTCGTGGCAAGTCCGCAGACTCAAGCGGTAAGCTGCTTGCGACGTTTAACGGACAACCCCGCAAAGGATCAATTACCGGAGTGGTCACCCGACGGCTCGAAGATTGCTTTCCAAAGCAATCGCGACGGCAAGCTGGAAATCTATGTGATGGACGCCGACGGCGAGAATGTCAAACGCCTCACCAACAATCAAGCAAACGATGGAGGCCATGACTGGTCGCCCGACGGCAGCAAAATCGCCTTCGATAGCGACCGCGACGGCAACCAGGAGCTTTATGTGATGAATGCCGACGGCAGCAATCAAGTAAGGCTTACCACAAACTCGGCCGTTGATGCCGGACCCACCTGGTCGCCGGACGGCAAACAGCTTGCTTTCGTGAGCAATCGCAATAACAGCTATCCCTACAACTTTGACATCTGGGTGATGAACATTGGTGGCTCGGGCCTCAAGCAACTGACCACGGACCCGGAATACGATTCCGAGCCGCGCTGGTCGCCGGATGGGGGGGAAATAACTTTCCTGTCGGGCAGGGATGGCGACTTTGAAGTCTATGTTATGAATGCCGACGGCTCGCAGCAAACCAATGTAAGCAGAAGCCCACGCGCCGATGGGGGAGCCAGCTGGTCGCCGGATGGCAATCGCCTAGTCTTTTATAGTCGAAGAGAGGGCAATAGTGATCTCTATGTCATGGATGTTGATGGCCAGAATGTCAGAAGATTAATGAATAACCTGGCCAATGATATGTGGCCCTCGTGGTCGCCGGATGGCTCGAAGCTGGCATTTACGAGCGACCGCGATGGCAATGAGGAGATTTATGTGATGAGTGTTGATGGCGATTTGACGCGAATGACGGATCACCCGGCTGATGACCTGACCCCGGCCTGGTCGCCCGATGGCGCCCGCATCGCCTTTTCCAGCAATCGCTCAGGCAAACAGAACATCTTTGTCATGCAGGCCGACGGCAGTCAGGTAACCCAACTCACCCACGAAGCCTCCAACAATACCCTACCCGCCTGGTCGCCCAACGGAAAAAGAATCGCCTTTGTCAGCAATCGCGACGGCAACCCCGAAATTTATGTGATGAACGCAGATGGCAGCAAGCAAACACGACTGACGGAAAATCAAGGCAATGACCAGGAACCTGCCTGGTCGCCCGATGGACAACACATCGCCTTTGCCGGCGTCCGGGATGGCAAAGGCGGCATCTTTGTGATGAAAGCCGATGGCAGCAACTTCGCCAGGTTGACAGCAACGGGAGGCATCAGACCCTCATGGTCGCCTGACGGCAGGAAGATTGTTTACTGTACACAAAGTTTGCAAACTCTAAATCCTGAAGGCGCGAAACCGCTTGAGCTTTTCACCGTCAACGCGGAAGGCAGCCCGGCAACGATGCTTACGCGTATGTTGACGAACGCGCAGGAGCCTTGCTGGTCACCGGATGGCACAAAGATCGTCTTTGTCCTGGATATTGATGGGTTGAGAGGAATCGCTCATATTTTTACCCTTGATGCAGATGGCAAGAATGTGCAGCGCATCACCTCTGCGCCCGCATTAGACCGCTTTCCCGCCTACGCACCGGAGGGTAAGCAGATCGCTTTTCAGAGCAACCGTGACGGCAATTATGAAATCTATGTCTTGAACCTTGAATGAGCCATTCTGCAAATTTATCCCCTTCCAAACCAGAAACTTGTTTTGACCTCGCGCTATACTGCTGAGTCTAACTATGAATATCAAAGACAGAGATTTTTTAAGCACCGGCGATTTCACCACGGAAGAATTGAGGGCGCTGCTTGACCTCGCCGCAAAAATCAAAGCGGCTGAATACGTCGAGAAACCTTTAGCAGGCAAAAGCGTCGCGCTCATCTTTTTCAATCCGTCGTTGCGTACGCGCGCTTCCATGGAGATCGCTGTTTATGAACTTGGCGGCAACGCTTGAAGGCTTCTCTTTCACGCCTGTCAAAATTATGGTTACTTTCTATTTGCAGAGACCCTGCGCGCTGCCGCTTTGCATAAATCGGCTTTTGGCTGACCAAAGCAAGCCAATCTTTTCAGGTTTTCAATTTCACCTTGCTGATTTTGAATCTGCTCTGCTTGTTGTTTGATCTGCTGCTGTTGTTCTTTGACGGCATTGAGCAGTATCACAGCGATGCGGTCATACTTGACGCCTTCGACCTCGCCTCTCTCGTTGTGCGTGACCAGAAGTGGTTCGACTTTGGCCACGTCTTCGGCGCCCAATCCGAGATCGGCTTCACCATTGGCTGTCCAGTTAAAGGTGATCGGTTGTAAACGATTGACTAAGCTCAAGCCGCCGTTAAACGGCGCAAGGTTGGTTTTATAACGCATGCTGGAAGAACAAGTGGCGATTTCATTGGCAGGGTTGCGACAGAGTTGCGTAGTGCCTCCGCCGGTGAGCAGATTGATGCTGACTGTACCGCCGACATTAATGCTCATCTGCGTAACATTGCCAGAGCGGAAAAAGATCGAGCCGCCCGTGGGGCGGTTGATGAAGGTATGGGTGCCGTCGCCAAGCAGCGAGTAGTTGGTGCAGCCAGACATGGAGGAGCCAAAGCCGATGCCTGTAAAGCCGGGGTTACACCCGGCATCGCCAATCAAGACATTGCCGGAATTGGCGCGGACGTGGAGCCTGGCACTGGGTGCGGCGGTGCCAATGCCTGTATTACCCGATTCTCTGACGACAAATCTGCCGCCGACAATACCCGGAGCATCAATCTGAAAGTCGCCGTTACCGCCGAAGGAAGCCAGCGTGCCGCCAGCGCTGTTGGTCTGCACGCGTAAGCCTGCGTTTGACGGATCAATGACGTGCAGGCGGAAAAAGGGCGAAGTGGTGCCGATACCGACTTTGGTATCAGCGGTCGCGTTATTGACCCCGTTGATGGAGCCGAGCACTAACGAGTTGCTCTGCTGGACGAGGGCGTTCGCACCAATTGCGGTGGCATTACTGACTCCGCTTAACATATTGGTCTTGCTGCCCAGCATGGTGTTCTCATTACTGGTCAGGTTGCCGTTTCCTGCCAGCGCCCCGATAAATGTATTCGAACTTCCTGTCGTGTTTCTGATGCCCGTGTTGAGCCCAAAGAATGCATTATTAGATCCCGCCGTGTTTCCGCCTCCGGTGGTTAGACCGAAAAAGGCGTTGCCGGAGCCGATGTTATTGTTGACACCTGATCCGTCGCCGAAGAAGGAGTTGCCACTAGCAGTCGTGTTATTGAGCCCCGAGCTTTGGCCGAAGAAGGCGTTGTTGCTGCCATTGGTGTTAAAGAAGCCGGCGTTGGAGCCAAAGAAACTATTGCTGTTTCCCGACACATTCGAGTAACCCGCGTCGTAACCGAAAAGCGAGTTATTGCTTCCTGTAGTGTTGTAATAGCCCGCCAACCAGCCAGCGATAGCATTTTGTATGCCTGTGGTATTGGAAGCCGCCGAGCCAATCCCAACAAAAAGGTTCCCGTCGCTCGTACCACTGAGAATACGGGAGGTAGCGAGGTTGAATTGGGTTGCCGCATTGACGATGTTTGCCCCTAGTAGTCCGCCTGCTACACCGTTTCCACTGATGTAGAAGTTGGTGCTTGCTTGCGGTGAAGTGGTGTTTTGAATGAAGCCGCTTGCGGGCAATCCTCCAAGCTGCGTGGCGGTGGTCGCCGCGTCCGCCGTCGCCGCTGAAGCGCTGCGTATTGCATAGGGACTGGAGGTAATGTGATCTCTCGGCGACAACACGGTAAACGTGCCGCCCCCCGCCAGCCGCCAGCCGATTTCCAGGAAACGATCCGCACCTGTGAAGACCGCCGCCCCGAAATCGAGTTGCAGCGTGAAATCGCCGCCGGTCACCGAGATGTTGAGCTTTTGCAGGGTGGCACCGTGCTGGTTGCCGGTGCCAACAGTCGGTACGTCGTAGAGCTTGACTTCAAAATCGTAGTTGTCGTTGGCCGAAAATCCCAGATTGCCGCGGTGGGTGAAAATAGTCGTCTGAGCGGCGGCGGGAACAGCATTCCACATCAGGATGACAAACAGAAGTTTCAAGATAGTTTTACGATTCATGTAATTCTCCTATGCGGACACCCCATTGTTTAGGACGGGGAGGAGCCTAGTCGTCCGCTTGCTCCAAAATGATTAAGTGGCTGGATGAAATCAAGGCTATCAAAAAGAGCTTTCTTGAAACCTGAATTCTTTGCTTCCTACAATTCTCCTTTCTTGCATTCAAAATCATCCTTGGTTCGGTCTCAATCTGCGGCGGGAAGCGTCATCCGAAAGCTTTGCAGAATGAGACGATCTTCCCTACCCTGAGGAGGTGATTCGCTGACCTTTTTCGCTTGCCGGTTGCGGTTTCAGAAGCGCAGGAGTTTGTCTGTGCCACTCAGCGTGACCCAGAAATTCACGCCGTCGCT
>JANMSG010000961.1:0-4391 GCA_031389065.1 Acidobacteriota bacterium
TAACGACTACTTTGAAATCTTCCCGAACCAACGCTTCGATTTCTTCACGAAAGCAAATATTCTCGGCGGCAATCCTGATCAAGTTGGCGGCAGATGTCCGATCAGTGGCGGTACCGGTTTGTCCAGATGCCAGCTTGATTTCCGCATCGCCTCTAACAACCCGGCTGCCAGTGCCGAGGATGGCGGAGCAGTTGACCCGAACTTGAATGAATTCCGTCAGCGGGAATTCACTGTCGGCATCGAGCATCAATTATCTGATAATTATCTCGTCCGGGCGCGTTTCACCCGCAAGAGACTCCTCGACGCCATTGAGGACGCTGGCTTCCCGACACCGGCAGGCTCAGAAGCCTACATCATTGGCAATCCGGGCAGCGGTTTGCACGCCGAGACCGCAAAGCAGTTCGGCTATCCCAAAGTTGCCAAACCGGTGCGTGAATATGATGGTTTTGAAGTCGTCCTTGATCGTCGTTTGGCGAACAACGTTTACTTCAATGCTGCCTACACCTACAGCCGCCTGTTCGGTAACTATTCGGGTCTGGCAAGCTCTGACGAAAACGGTCGCACCTCACCAGGTGTCAACCGCTTCTTCGACTTGCCGTTCATCGGCTTTACCACTGCGGGCGCGCCTGACGATGGACGTTTAGCCACAGATCGTCCGCACGCCTTCAATCTGTTTGGCGGGTATAACTGGAACTGGTGGGGCAACTCCAAGAACTCGACTCAGTTATCGATCTTCACCACGGCTCAGTCCGGCACCCCGCTGACTTCGTTCGTGACGCTCTATAGCGCCGGTACGATTCTCAAAGGGCGCGGCGACTTGGGACGCACAGAGGCCTTTACGCAAACTGACTTTGCGATTTCGCATAAGGTCAAGCTCTCAGAAGGCGCGGCGTTGACGTTTGACTTCAATGTGCTCAATCTCTTCAATGAAGATAACGTCACCTTTGTCGCCAACACTGTTAGCACGACGAACTTCGGCGGCAACCTAGGTTTTGGCGACGAGCCAACAACGATTAACCGCTTGTTGAATCAAGGCATCTTGGGCAACATCGAAGCCTTCTTGAGTGATTCGGCGAATCCGCAGCGTAGGAACACGCAACTTGGATTGCCAACTGGTTTCCAAGGTCCACGTGTAGCTCGTCTAGGTGTTCGCTTCTCTTTCTAAACAGTTCTGTGTTTGGAACAACTCAAAAAGCCCATCCAATAATATTGGGTGGGCTTTTTTTTCATGTCGAGCACTGTGTCAGATTGCTTTACTCCAAGGTGGATATGATTTCGAGTGCATCGTAGTAGCACTCTGACCAGTGAGCTTACCTATGTGAACTTGCTGCTCTCAAGAGGCGGTTTGGTTCATCAAAGGGCGTCTCGTAGCAGGATTTGAGAGACGTTGGAACGGTGTCCTATAAATACAAATGAGAAGTAATTACTCTACTGGCTAATCTCCGTTGCGAGAACCATTCGATATGGAAAGGCTCACAAAGGCTGAGTAGTTATACCAGTTCAAATTGATTTGTGCGTATCGGATAACGGCTGGTTTATAGCGAATTTCACAGTATCTCAGCATAGGTTTCCAGAAATACGCACAGATTGATTTGAATCGGTATTACAATGAGAATAGAACGGCAGCTTCAGGACGCTGGCAAGCTCAGAATTCAAGCTCATGGAGGAGAGATCGGTAGAAAGTCAAACGTAAAGAGGCAAAAGGAGAGCCTCGTAACCTACACCTCCCACTTTTGTCTTCTGCCGCTCCTGAAAGATTTGAGAATGCAGATACTCTTCGTGACCGTAGCGCTAAATCCACTGGCATCTCTACGGGACGAAACGTGATTTTTTAGTCACAAAGCGCCTACTTCCTGACTGCGCTTGAAATCTTATTTATTGGCTTTCTCGCGAAGTTGTTTGATCAACCCCTGAATCCTTTCCGAATCTTTGGCGTCGGTTTCTTTCAAAAAAAGTTCCAATTCATCAGCCGCCTCTTTATAGCGCTTGGTGTTGCTGTAAACCTGCGCCAGGTACATATGCACATCAGCCACTTGTTTGCCACCGAGTTCATAGGCACGTTTGAGCGGCGTTTCAGCTTCATTGATTTTGCCGCCACGAAACAGCACGATGCCGAGCCAGAATTGTGAATTTACAGAAGAAGGCGAAAGCGCAACGGCGCGTTGCAACGACTCAACCGCGCCAGGAAAATTTTTCAAGTTGTATTGGGCGACGCCTAAAGTGTGCAAGCTCATATGCCCTTTGGGGTTCACCTTTAGCGCTTTGTTCAAGGTTTCCTGAGCCTGCGCGTGTTGGCTCTGTTTGACGTATTCCATGCCTAAGCGCTCAAGGGCAAGATAATAATTCGGGAAGCTGTCAATCGCTTGTTTTAAGCCGTCTATGCCTTCAGTAAGGCTTCCTGAGGTTAGCTTTTCAAGTGCGCCTTCATAAAGCTTTTGCGACTCCGCTGGAACGTTCTGAGAAAAAACCGTTCCCGAGTTGCCAGATTTCTGAGGAGATTTCCCTTCATCTACGGTTTTCAAAGTAAAACTCACCTCTTCATAAGCGCGTCCGCTGCCCGGTGCAGCAGAGACTACGATGAGGTCAATGCGCGCCGTTTGGCTTACAAAGGTTGTCCCGACAGTGACCACGCGAACATGAAAGGTACCTGGTTGCAGTCGGCTAAAAACATACCTTCCCCCGCCATCAGTTTTTACTCTTGCCAGCCTGGTATCTACATCATCGAGCAACTCAACATAAATATCCGCTAAGGGGCGACGCGAACTGTCCATCACATGTCCGGCAATGGTGTTTCCAGTCTGCAGAGTAGCGCTTGAAAAAGATGAACTACCCGCGAATAAGAGAGTGAACAAAAAAGCTAAAAACATAAGTGTACCTCCTGAAGTGATTGGCTATGAACGTCACGAAAAATGTGCAGACATTCTACCAAAAATATTTCTTGGAGGATAATGAAAAATTCCATAAATTCATTGCGGGAAGGCATGAAAGGCTTTCAGCATAAAACCTCGTACCCATCAAGTAAGGAGGTAATGCCAGTTTATACTTAAATACTTGCACAAAGGCACAAAGTGCCATCACACCATTGAAATTCGCCAGGAGAAGATTTGTAAAGGCAAGGTAGTAGCCCCCGCTTACGTGGGCTTTCAATTCAATTACGTCCGCGCTTACGCTTGGGCTACTTTCTAATTCAACCAAAGCAATACAATCGTCCATCTTGCGAGCCAATCACCACGCGACCCGAGGCGATGGCGGCTGACGCAGAAATTGGCGCGCCGGCGTTGAACTCCCAAACTTTCGCGCCGGTTTGAAAATCCAAAACATAAAATCTGCCGTCGTTTGAGCCGACAAAGACTCTGCCATCGGCAAGCGCTGGCGAAGATTCAACGCGCGCCCTTGTAGCAAATGTCCAAATCGCTTTGCCTGTTTTGGCGTTCAAACAATGCACCATCTTATCGCGACCTCCAGTCACGACTTTTCCATCAACCACTCCTGCCGAAGCGTAAAACGGAAATTGCCTTTGCGGATGTTGATAACGCCAACTGATTCGTTTGGTGGTTAAATTCACGCCCAGCACTTCATTGTTGAAGGTGCCGTAATAAGCAAAGCCGTCAACCAAGGACGGCGAAGCCCCTGTGTAAGCGCCCGAAGCGATTTTATAAACCTCTTTGCCATCACTGATGCGAATGGCGCGAAAGATTTCGTCGCACCCGGAGATGTAAGCGATGCCGTTTGCCACTCCGGCTGTGCAATGAACCGCGCCAGCCGTTCTGAATTTCCAAAGGAGTGAACCGTTGCGCGCATTCAAGCAATAGAGATGTTCGTCATAAGAGCCGATTAAAACTTTATCATCAACCACAACTGGTGAAGCCTTAATTTCAGAATCGGTTTTATACGTCCAAAGTCCTTTGCCATCACTGGCATTGACCGCGTGAATGACGCCGGACAAATCGCCAACATAGACGATGCCGCCCGCCACACAAGGCGATGATTCGCCAATCTCTTTGGCGGCGTATTTCCATTTGACTGCGCCGCTTTGCAAATCGAGCGCCACCAGTTGGCCTTTTTGCGAGCCTACATAAACCGTGCCATTTTCGATGGCCGCAGAAGATTCTATGGACTCGCCGCCTTCATAGGTCCAGAGCAATTTCAAAGTTTTCGGTACCGCCGACAGCGAAATCGCCGTGTTATGCGTATTGCCGCGAAATTGCGGCCAATGGTCTGCAAGGGTGAACTTCTGTGAAAAGGCGGAAAAAGGTAAAAGACAGATCGTAAGTAGAGTAATTAAAACGCGCATTCGTAAATCTCCTGAGCTTCACTTGCGCCAAACGGGCGCGGGTTAAATTTGCCTGTCCATTGCGTAGCTGCGTCACCGGCAAGAATCGGCAAATCCT
>JANMSG010000969.1:0-16504 GCA_031389065.1 Acidobacteriota bacterium
ACCAATTGTCAGAAGAATGATTCGTGGAGAGCGGACGATGTAGCGTAGACTGTACAGTCTGCGCAAGTCTTGCGGCGAGAATGATCTGGAAAGCCCGCGGGTGTTTATTCCTGTCAAGCGCAGACTGGACAGTCTACGCTACATTTAGGATTCCTATAGGTCTCGTTATTCCTGTCAAAATCGTTTTATGAGTCTTTTTGGTGAGATGAAAATGTTCTCGCGCTTTGCGTGGGGGCTGCGGGGGTTCTTGCGCCATCCGATTACGCTCGATGAAGCTCGCGCGATGATTGAACAGCGCATGGCAGAACGCGAAGCCAACTTTTTACGCCTCATCGAGCGCGGCATTTTCGCATATCCCAAAAGCCCTTACCTGCCACTGATGAAACTTGCAGGCTGCGAGATTGGCGACATCAAAAATCTTCTTCGCGCCAGAGGTCTGGATAAGACTTTGCACAGCTTGCGCGATGCAGGCGTCTATATCAGCTTCGAAGAATTCAAAGGTCGCAAGCCGGTTGTACGTGGCGGACAGATCATTCCCATCAATGCGCATAGCTTCGATAACCCTTTTTTAAGCAGTTCCTACAAAACAGAAACCAGCGGAACCACTGGCGCACAAACCAGAGTCGAAACCGACCTCGAACATCTGGCAGCGCAGTCTACACATCTGTTGCTTGCCCGTCAGGCGCATAACGTTCTGGACGTGCCGACTGCGCTATGGCGCGGCATTCTGCCTGACGGCAGCGGTATCAACAATCTGCTCAGGGCGGCACATCTGGGCAGAATCCCGCAGAAATGGTTTTCGCCATTGGTTGCAGCGAACCTGAAACCGTCGCTCAAATATAAATACAACCTTGCAACCTATACCACGGTCATTTTGGGACGCCTGTTCGGCAAGCCCTTGCCGTGGCCCGAAATGGTTGGCATAGAAGACGCCATCGTTGTGGCGCGTTGGGCGAGCCAGACCTTGAAGGCGCAAGGCGCGTGTCTCGTCCTGGCGCCGGTCAGCCGTGCCTTGCGCGTTTGTATTGCGGCACGTGAAGCAGGATTCGATTTGACTGGCGCAATCTTTATGATCGCCGGAGAACCTCCGACCCCCGCAAAGGTCAAAGGCATTGAAAGCACTGGCGCGCGCTTCTTTCCCACTTACGGTCTAGCCGAAGCAGGGCGCATCGGAATGGGCTGCGCCAACCCTACGGATTGCAATGACCTGCACCTTCTCAAAGATGCGTTTGCAGTCATTCAAAAGCCCAGACAGGTGCCGGGTTCCGAAATCATCGTAGAGGCGTTCAACATCACCTCGCTTTTATTGACCGCTCCAAAATTGATGTTGAATGTAGAGATAGATGATTATGGTATTCTTGAAAGCCGCTCCTGCGGATGTCCTCTTGAAGACTTGGGTTTTACCGAACATCTGCGCGAAATTCGCAGTTTCAGCAAGCTGACGGGCGAAGGCGTAACCCTGGTTGGTAGTGAAATGGTTCGCATACTGGAAGAGGTCTTGCCCACACGTTTCGGCGGGAGTCCGCTCGATTATCAATTGATGGAAGAAGAGGACGAACAAGGCTTCACGCGGCTCAGTCTGCTCATCAATCCGAGCCTTGAGATTGCCGATGAAAACGCTGTGATTGAAGCTGTGCTGGAGGCCATGGAAAAGAGCAGCGTCGGCGCAGATTCAGCAAGCGCCATCTGGAAGCAGGCGAAGGCTCTGCGCGTCAAACGCGAAAAACCTATCTGGACCGCCAGAGGCAAGCTGATGCCTTTGCATCTGGTGAACAACTCGAAACGGGCGAAGGTCTGAGGCACATGCAGCGATTTCAACGCGAAAAATAGCATGAAAAAAAAGAGACTCAAAATGCGGCAATCCCTTTTACAGAGAATGCCTCGCAGAGACATGATGAAGCGCTTAGGCAAGGTTTGCGGCGGCGCGCTTTTGTTCAACCAGACGGCATGTTCGAAAAAAGAAATGATTCAAGCTCCTTGCTCACAGTTGGCTGGAAAGCAGGTGCGCTGGCTGGTGCCTTTCCCTCCCGGCGGCGGCTATGACATCTATTCGCGATTGCTGGAGCCTTTTTATCAGAAGAAGACTGGCGCAGAGATCGTCATTGAAAATACTCCCGGAGCAGGCGGCGTTATATCCGCCAATAAGCTCAAGGAAAGCTCGCCCGATGGTTTGACGCTTGGCATTTTGAACGCGCCGGGGCTTATGGTTGCGGCATTGACGGGCGCAATGAACGTGCCCAACCCTGTAACGGACTTCACGATTCTGGGACGCCTGGTTCGTAATCAAGCAGTCTGGGTAACGGCAGGTACTTCTCAACTTCGCAGCATTGAAGATGTACTGGCTGAATCGAAGCGCAGACCGATTGTTTTTGGCATCTCCGATGTTGGCAGCACCACTTTTGTCAATGTAGCGGTGGCAACGCATCTCCTGGGAATCAATACGGCATACATATCCGGCTTTGCAGGGAGCCGCGAAACTTCGCTTGCCGCAATTCGTGGTGAAGTGGATTTGGTTTCCTTCAGCTTCGAGTCCATACTCGACAGACTGGAATCACAGGATTTGCGACCCATACTGCAAATCAGCCCGAAAAGAATATCTCCGCACACTTCGCTCAATGATGTTTCCCTGCTTTGCGGCACGCAAGGCATAGCGGCTCGTCGTGCCATCGAACTGGGGCGCGACCCGTACAAAACCGAAGAAGATGCCAGCGCGCTGACCCGATTAACAGGCTCCGGCTTGCTCGTAGCGGCTCCGCCGAATATGGAAAAGGAATTGTTTCGCTGCCTGGAACAGAGTCTCTATGAAACGCTGACAGACACGCAATTGCAAGAGGCTGCCGCAAAAGCCAATCGTTCGCTTGATGTGGGAAGAGCCGACGAAGCCTTATCGGATATCAAGGCGGCGGCTGTGCAGGCCGAAATCTTTATTCCGATTATTCAAGATGCGATACGCAAAATCAGAGGGTAATGCAAATATGAATATGTGTTTGGCATTAATTGGCAGATGAGACAAATCATCATCAGCGGGGGTTGAGAGTACCGCTTTCAGGCGGAAGATTTTGTTGCTGAAGGGCTCCGACTAAAGTCTGTACTCTAAACGCCTGCATTCAAATGCTTGCTTAACCTTCGGTATGGACGCAAATCACATACATATGAATCCACACTCCGAAAGAAGTCAATTAATTCGATGTTAGAACCCGTACTTCAAGCGGCCTGGGAAGGTTTCTTGCTGGTCTTTTCCTGGCCCAATATCATCTATCCGATTATCGGAACGCTGCTGGCAATGCTCTTTGCCTTCGTCCCAGGCATCAGCGGGTTTACCCTCATGGCGTTGGCAATCTCGTTTACACTGAACTGGGAACCGCTGCCGATTATGCTTATCTTCGGGGCTTTTGTTGGCGGCGCGACCTTCATGGGTTCGGTGACGGCAATCCTCTTCAATATACCCGGAACCACTCCGAGTACTGCGACGATGATTGATGGTCACCCGATGGCGCAACAGGGAAAGGCACGAACCGCCATAGGGTGTTCGGCGGCATCTTCGGCGCTCGGCTCAACCTTCGGAATTCTCGTGCTGATTCTCCTGATTCCGGTTATGCGCGGAGCCATTCTGGTATTTGGCTCCGCAGAGTTTCTCATGCTGGCAATCTGGGGACTGGCAACCATTGTGACGATTACGCGCGGCTCATTAATCAAAGGACTGGCGGCCGCAGGGGTCGGTTTCTTGATTAGCTTTATTGGTGTGGACCCACAGACAGCAGAATTGCGCTACACCTTCGGCAGTCTCTATCTGCAAGACAAACTTGGGCTGGTGCCGATCTTGCTGGGTATCTTTGCCATTACTGAAATGACCTCTTTATCGGTAACTGGTAAGGGAACGATTTCAGGCAAGACTCAGGTGGAAGAGTTGGGCGGGAGCTTGCGAGAGGGTGTTTTGTCAGTCTTCAAAAACTTCGGACTTTTCATACGTAGTTCGCTCATCGGCACGGTAATTGGCATGATTCCTGCCGTCGGCGGAACGGTTGCCAGCTTTGTCGCTTACGGACAGGCGGTGTTGACTGCCAGAACCAATCGAGAAAATTTTGGTCACGGCGATATTCGCGGCGTCATTGCGCCCGAAGCCGCTCATGATGCGAAAGATGGCGCGTCGCTTGTGCCAACCCTGGCATTTGGCATACCTGGAAACGAAGGCACAGCCCTTCTTCTAGGCGCGCTTACCTTGCACGGGCTAACCCCTGGAAAAGAGCTGATGACCCATCATCTGACTCTCGTCTTCGTCTTGATTTGGTCTTTGTTTCTATCCAACTGGCTGACCTCCATTCTGGGTGTAGCGATTGTTAAACCTCTGGCGAAACTGACCGTCATCCGCACCCAATTGCTTGCTCCAATCATTTTTGCGCTCGCCACTCTGGGCGCCTATCTTTACAAGGGACGAATCGAAGATGTCTTTGTGACCTTCCTCTTTGGCGTTGTCGGGTACGGTATGAAGAAGTATGACTGGCCGCGCATCCCTTTGGTGATTGCGTTGGTTTTGGGACCGTTGTTTGAGAGCAATTTACACATCACCATCAGGCTACATCAGCTTGGGCGCATCAATTTCTGGACGCGTCCGATTACTCTGACTCTAATGGTGCTAACCGTAGCCACGTTGAGCTTGCCCTATATTCAGGCGCTTCGGGCAAGGAGGTCAGAAAAGAGTTGATGGTTACCTTCAGCCAAAGAGCCTGGTTCACTTTTTCGTTATTTGCGTTTGCCGGAGTGATCCTCTATTTGACCTTGGGACTGGGGCGTGTGGCACGTATGGTACCGTTTGCCGTCGTCGTCCCGACGCTTTTGTTGCTGGTCTTTCAGTTAATGATGGATCTGCTGCCTCGCCTGGCAAAAACCTATAATGGATGGGAACAGAAAGATCTGTTCAGTGTTGAAGCATTCCGAGAAAAAGTCAGTCAACGAGTCGAAGAGGTGGAAGGAGAAGCCCTGCAAGGCAACAGAGAACGCAATATTTTTCTCTGGCTATTACTCATGTTGATATTGATCTATCTTCTGGGTTTTCTCATCGCGCTTCCCTTGTACACGCTGCTGTATTTGAAAAGACGATCTGAGAACTGGTTGATCGCTCTCCTCATAGCTATGGGAATTGGTTGTCTGGTATATGGGATGTCCATACTCAATCTTGGTACAAGACTATATGGAGGGCTGTTGTGGGAGTGGTTTAGGATGTGATATTGAATTCAGAATAAGCTTTGTTGGGCGAAAACTATGGGCAGTGAAAAGTCTTCAGGCAGGGAAGTGTTCGCAGGGCAACCCCTTGTGCGACGTTTTGAAGAGAGAGACCGAGAGGCGATTCGTAAGATTTGCAGCGATGCGGCGCTGGAAAAACCGAATACCCAGTTTCATGAGGATCGCGAACTGGCGCCTCTGTGCTTTACGGACTATTACCTGAATTATGAGCCGGAGTCGTGTTTTGTGGGCGAGGTAGACGGGCAGGTAATCGGTTATCTGGTCGGCTGTAAAGATACACAGGTCTTCAATCGTGTATTTCAAAGTCGCTTTCTTCCACGGATTGTGGCGCGCATCGGTTGGCAGCTATTGACCTTGCAATACCGTAAAAAGGAGACCTATCAGATGCTCTGGTGGACTCTCATGGAGCATTTTTGGCAGGGGGAAAAGCTTGACATCCCGTTGGACGAATATCCAGCGCATACTCACATCAATGTTGTCCCTGAATATAGAGGATGCGGACTCAGCAATCAGCTTAGCAGAGCCTTCCGCCAACACATGAAGGAGCTTGGCATCACAGGGCTGCACGGCATTATTATCGAAAAGGCAGGAGATGATTCTCTATTTAATCGCTTTAGTGGACGACGTGACTATAAGCTCATCGCAACTCGGAGGCATACCTTGCTGGAGAAGATGACAGGACAACAGTGGCAATTTAAGCTGATTGTTTGCGACCTAGGCAAAGAGCAAAAAGGTATTTAGCCTGCCCGATGCGGGGTCAGCTTATCAGTAGGAAATTGTTTTGCGTGCCTGGCATAAAGCAAAGGGCTTTGGTCATTGTCCGAATCTTCCAAAGTTTTCTTATCCTTTTGCATCAGCGACAATTGAATTCGTCTGCTACCGGTTCAATTGTTGCCGACATGGTGTGCCGCAATCTTTAACAAATTCAATGTAGATTTGATTGAAACTCGAATGATAAGTGAAGCACAAATTACTGTCCGAAATGTGGGACTGTTGATGGCGCAAAGAGGCTTGAACATCACCGGAGGCCTGTTCATCGCCCTTTTTGTACCTCGTTTAATGGGACCGGACATCTTTGGCAGGTATGCGCTCATTACCTCCCTCTCGATGTGGTTTGTGATCTTCAGCAGCCTGAGTTCCGCTCAGGTCATGAGCCGCTTCGTACCGCAGTTCATTCTCGCGAAGGATACGGCAGGGATACAAAAATTTTTAGGCAATCTACTGGCAGCGCGTCTGACAAACGGGTTGATGGCGGGGGTGATGTATCTTCTTTTTACCGCCTTATGGTTTCGCGAACTTGACACGCTGATGCTTGTTTTCGTAGCCATTGGCGTCTGCGTGCAGAGCTGTGACAAGCTGCTTTTTGCATTCTTTTTAGGTCTCAATCAGGCGGCGCGCTGGGGAATGGGAGAGCTCCTGCGCCAGTGGTCGTCTCTGCTTTTCTTAGTTCCAGGCTTTTATTTCGGCGGTTTGAGAGGTGCTTGTCTGGGGCTGATGCTGGCAGAATTGCTGACCCTGTTGGTCGGCATCTATTGGGCCGCGCCGTACCTCTCGTGGTCGAATTTACGACTTGATCTCGGCTACCTTTCCCCTTATCTGCGCTTTAGTCTCTCCTTTTTCGCGAGCAACCTGCTGCTCACAATTTCCTTGCTCAGCGGCGAGTTGCTTGTGCGTATCGCTTCAGGAGACTATGTGCAAGTCGGTTATTTCGGTCTGGCTTACAAAGCTTACCTGGTTGGCGGACAAGCTTTCTGGCAGCCGACAATGGCTTTTGCTCCTCTGCTGAGTTCCTTGCTGACTCAGGACAAACCCGATGAGATCAAACGATGGATTGAGCGTCTGCTCAAATGTATGGCAGTGCTTGGCGTGGTCGCAACTTTCGGCGCATTGCGTCTGGGGCACAATCTTGTGCCATTGGTATTTGGTTCGGCTTACCTGCCAGTGGCAGACAATCTATGGCCCTTGATGCTGGCGCTGTTGCCCTTGGCGCTATCGAGTGTGGCGCGTCTGTTGGCGTTAACCTATGATAGGCCGGGAATCGCTTTGCAAGCAGCAGTTCTTCAAATCGCAGGCTTCTGGGGGATAGGGCTACCGCTGATTGCCTGGAAGGGGAGTTTTGCAGCCTGTCTGACAGTGCTTGCCGTAGCAGTATTATATGGCGGCTACTTCACCTGGCGTATGCGTAGTGTGGTAGGTTATTCGCTACGGCAATGGGCATTGGCAATTTTGCCGGGAATGCTGTTTCTGCCGCTGCTCTGGCTGCGCTCGTCCTGGCAAGTCAATGTCGCGCTGTTTGCTGTCTTCATCGTTGGCTATGTCGGGTTATTATTTGCACTCAAAATTGTCACCTCAAGCGAACTTAAGAGTATGCGACGAGCTTTACGGCCACATGTTCTGACAGTTGATGCGTAGGCAGTGTGACCAGCGTTTGAAATCAAGCGTGAAGTAGAAATATTTCATTTGCAGAAATGTATAGCGGAAGACGGAATTGATATCACATCTATGTCTAAGCTCGTGTTGAGGAACTCCAAATTTGCGCCAGAGGCGCAAGCAGAAGGTAGCCAGACGTGCAACGTCTGGAGGCAAGTGCCAGCGTTTCGCGCTCTGAAGGAGCGCTACAAGCGTTGTGCCGCGTCTCCAACGCGGAGAGGTACTTTTAACCGATTCCAGACGTGCAACGTCTGGCTACCATCTTCGCGCCGCTTTGCGGCGAACGGCAATTCCTCAACACGCTCTAACATCAAATATATTTCAGGGATGGAACAAGTTCAGTGAAACTGCCTTGCAGATTGACTCAGCAGCTTGAAGGGTGGCTCAAAAAAAGCTGCAATAAAAAATCCCTTGCGATTATCCTGGGAGGTTCGGTCAACGGACTGAGTTTTGCGCGCAGTCTGGGGAGGCGAGGTATCCCCACTCTGTTGCTCGATAGCGAGTCTTTCCTTGGCACCTTTACGCGTTACGGCAAAGTGATGTTGCTTCCGCCGGCTGACGAACATCCGCAGGACTGGATTGCTCTGCTCGAATTTGTGGCTTCGCGTTTGGATAGCACTGGCGTTCTCTTTCCCACATCGGATGCTCACTGTCTATGGGTTTCGCAGCACAGAGAGTTGCTCGGGCAATATTTTCGCTTCGTCATTCCGGATACCGAAACCGTTGAACAGATCGTCAACAAGCGAGTACAGCATAGCATTGCGCAAGCGGCAGGGATTGCGGTTCCGAAGGCCTATTACCCTGAATCCATAGAAGAGTTGCGCTCTCTTGCGCCGGATCTAGACTACCCCTGCCTCCTCAAACCCTATAACTCGCATAAAGGTCGGAAGCGCCTAGCCAAGAAAAAAGTTCTCGTGGTTGATTCGCAGAATGAATTGATTTCCGCCTATGAACGCCTGACAGTCGGCAACCTGCCTTTCATGATTCAAGAGATCATACCGGGCGAAGATACTGCCTTGTATGGTTATCTGGGGTTTTGGGACGCCGAAGGGCGTGAACGTGGCTGGTTAACCAAGCAGAAGCTCCGCCAATGTCCTCCCTATTATGGAGATGGCGCGCTACAAATTACTGTGGAAGCGCCAGAGGTGGCTCAGTTGAGCCGCCGTCTCCTGCGAGCCTTCAACTACAAGGGTTTTGTCAACATAGAATTCAAGTATGACGCCCGGGACTGCACCTATCGCCTGATGGAAATAAATCCCAGAAGCGCTGCCAGCAATCAGATGGCGATCCATGCCGGAATTGATTTCCCCTGGATTGGTTACCAGTACCTGACGACTTCCGACCCAAATACCATCCAGGTTAAGCCCTTCCTGCCACTGGTCAAATGTGTGAATGAAGAGTGGGACATTCAAGCCTATTTTGCTTACCGGAAATCCGGCACGCTCAATCTGTGGCACTGGTTACAGTCCCTCTATGGGGCGGAGATTACCATAATGGCTTGGGACGATCCGCTCCCATTCCTTGTGGGTCTCTGGCGATTGTTGAAAATCTCCGGCTCTTCTCTCTGGTCGGTAGTCCGTAAGTGGAGCGCAATGAAATAAAGGGAGATGTGCCTGAAAGAGATTGCTTTCCCAGTTGATTTACGAATCGTAAGCAGTAGGCACTAAGCAGTAGGTAGAATGTAGAAAGCCGATGTTTCGTATTTAACTGCCTACTGCCTACTGATTACTGCCTACTGATGCTTGTCTATGCTGTCGGAGTGTACTAGCATTGGGGCGTTCCAATATGCCTATGGCGTAGCCGGTCGTGCGCTCACAAAAGGTAGGAGCATCTCGCCCCGCAGGAATGCTGTCAGAATGATTTGATGAGTTGGTTTTTGATGAAAGCGGTGTGATTGATTATATGTCAGAAGTGCTGGTCATAGGCGCTGGGCCTGCGGGACTTACGGCCGCCTACGAATTGTTGAAACTTGGAATGCGGCCTCTCGTGGTTGAAGCAGATGCTCAAGTCGGCGGGCTTTCACGCACCGTCAACTATAAGGGCTATCGCTTCGACATCGGTGGTCATCGGTTCTTTTCCAAAGTGCCGCTCATCAACGAATTGTGGCACGAGATTCTACAAGATGAATTTCTCACCCGCCCGCGGCTTTCACGAATCTATTACGACAATCATTTTTTCGATTATCCTCTGAAAGCCTTTAACGCGCTGGCGGGATTAGGCCCGCTTGAAGCCTCTCTGGTGGCGCTCAGTTATGCAAAAGCAAAATTGTTTCCTCACGAGCAGGAGGCAAACTTCGAGCAATGGGTGACCAACAGATTCGGGCAACGACTATACGAGATTTTCTTCAAATCTTATACGGAAAAGGTGTGGGGCATCCCTTGTTCGGAAATCTCTGCGGACTGGGCTGTGCAGCGCATCAAAAATCTGTCCTTGCACGAAGCCTTGCGCAACGCGCTCTTCGGAACCGCACAGACGAAAGACGGCCAGACCATTACTTCATTGATAGAGACATTTCATTACCCGCGACTGGGTCCCGGTCAGATGTGGGAACATTGTGAGCGCTTACTGGCAAAGCGTGGCACACAGACCGTACGCGGCATAAAAATTGAAAAACTTCGTCACATCCGAGGGCGCGTTGAGTGTGTTTATGGGCGCAACGCTGCGGGTGAAGCGCTTGAGTTTGGCGGCGATCAGGTCATCTCAACGATGCCGCTGCGAAGCCTCATTCATGCGCTTGATCCTCTGCCTCCTGATCAAGTCTTAGAGGCAGCCAACCGACTCAGGTATAGGGATTATTTAACGGCGGCGTTGATCATCAAGCGTGAAGAGGTCTTTCCGGACAACTGGATTTATATACACTCGCCAGAGGTGAAAATCGGACGCATCCAGAATTACAAAAACTGGAGCCCAGACATGGTTCCAGACTCATCGAAAACCTCTCTGGGACTGGAATATTTTTTGTGGCAAAAGGATGAGATGTGGCGTTGGTCTGATGACCGGCTCCTTGAGTTTGGCATTCGCGAATGTGGGGCTCTGGGAATCATTGAACCGTCTGAAGTCGAAGACGGCGCAATTGTGCGAATGAAAAAGGCATACCCGATTTATGACCACACCTACACACAGAGCCTCGCCACCGTTCGCAGCTATCTGGAGACCATTTCTAATCTGCAAACCATCGGTCGTAATGGATTGCATCGCTACAACAATCAGGATCATTCCATGCTGACGGGGGTTTATGCGGCGCGTAACATCGCCGGCGAAAAACTCGATGTCTGGTCCGTCAACACAGAGAAGCAATATCTGGAAGAAGATCATGGGACGATTTCGACGGCGGGCGACCGGCTGGTGCCTATTGGTATCGTACCAGAAATTTCAGAGGCGGAGGTCTCTGCTGATGTCATCCTGGAAACCATCTTTGCCAGATTAGACCCTGTAGCGATGGGCGGCGCGTTGGGCGTGGTCAGCGGGCTTGCACTTTTTCTGGCAACCGCGATACTGCTGTTGAAAGGCGGAGAAGTGGTTGGTCCGAATCTCTCTTTATTGTCGCATTATTTTCTGGGTTATCAGGTGACCTGGGCAGGCGCCTTTCTGGGACTTGTCGAAGCAGGGTCTGTAGGATTTATACTCGGTTATCTATTTGCTTATTTGAGAAATCTCGGATTGAGGGCGTACGCATATTTCGTCAAGCGACGAGCCGAGTCCGAAGCGTCAGGCGATATTTTATAAACTGTGAAGAAAGCGAGCGCACGTATGCATGAAAGTCGAGACCAAGGTGCCCAATTGAGCCGTATGGTGGTCAGGATTCAAGCAGGCATACTGGCTTTTGTCTTTGCGGTAATTGGTGGTTTGGGATTGTTCCTGATAACCGCCTGGTTGCTTGTCAAAGGTGGGCAAAATGTAGGCGCTCACTTAAATCTGCTGGGGCAATACTTAATCGGTTATTCGGTGACCTGGACGGGCAGCTTGATCGGGCTTATTTACGGCACGTTGATCGGTGGGATTGTTGGCTGGTCTATAGGGAAACTCTACAACCTGATTGCGCAGGCGCGACAGCGTTCCGGTAAAGGGCGAGTAAATTAAAAGCGGTTTCATGGCACCAACAGAAAGCTCAACGAGCGGCGAAAAACTTCTGCCATATCATCCGGCTCTCAGCGTCATCGTGCCGGTTTACAATTCATCGCAAGAACTCAAGTTGTGCCTTGCTGCGCTGAAGCAATCCGATTATGAAGATTTCGAGGTCATCGTTGTGGATGACGGTTCAAGCGAAGCGATTGAACCCATAGTCGCGCGATATGAATTCAGATATTTGAAGCTTGCCGGACCGAAGGGGCCAGCGCGGGCACGCAATCGCGGCGTAGAAATCGCCAAGGGTCTCTATGTCGTTTTCATAGATGCCGATGTCTGCGTGCATAAAGACACGCTCGAACGTTTCGCGGAGGCTTTTGCCGCCAACTCTGATCTGGCCGCGGTATTAGGCTCTTATGATGAGTTGCCTGCGCATACGAATTTCTTCTCGCAATATAAAAATCTGTTTCACCATTATGTGCATCAAGGAGGCGACGGCGAGACGGGCACTTTCTGGAGCGGATGCGGTGCTATGCGGCGCGAGATCTTCCTGGCTTTCGGAGGCTTTGACGAAGAGCGTTATCGTCGCCCTGCCATAGAAGACATCGAATTGGGAACCTGGATAAAAGGGGCGGGGTACAAAGTGATTTTAGACAGCCGTATCCAGGCGAAGCATTTGAAACGCTGGACATTCTGGAGCCTCGTCAAATCAGATATTTTTGACAGAGGCATTCCGTGGATTCGCTTGATGTGGCGTGCTGGCTTATCCGCAAACACACTCAATGCGGTGCCGTCTCAACGCTTGAGCGTGGCGCTTGCGTATCTGACGGCATTGCTACTGCCGATGATAACGCTTTGGCCTTTTGCAGGCGCGATTGCGGCGCTCTCTGCCTTGTGCCTCAGCCTTTTGAATCTGGGTTTCTATCGCTATTTCCTGAAGCACAGAGGCGTGTGGTTTCTGTTGCGCGTTTTGCCTTTGCACTGGTTATATTTCTGGTATTGCGGAATCTCTGTCGTAATCGGGACCTTGTTATATTTCATAACGGATCGCGAAAAGAGACCAGCGACACAGCCGTGAGCAGGGATGGAAAGTTGAGATAGCTTGAGGACTTCTCCAAGTTAATGTACAGCAGACTGTCAAGTCTGCTGCCGTCTTGATTTGCAGGGCGATTGGCGAGCTCCAACAACTGCGTCGAGCAAATTAGCCGCAGGTTGGACAACCTACGGTACATCACCCGCGTAAATTCTAACTATATAAAAATCGTGAGGAATTCGATTGCAGAAAAAACAACGAACTGAGAAGGGTAAATCAAAAGGCGTTGCCAGGAAAAAAAGAGGTTCTTTCTTAGAAAAAAATGAATGGAGCGGGCTTCTCTTACTGGTTGCTTTGTCCGTGTTGCTGTTTCTACCGGTATTTTTCAACCCTTCTTTGAATGGTGATGATGCGGCGCAGCATTACTGGTGGACAAAAGAGTTCATGCATGAACTCGGACAAGGCAACCTCTATCCGCGCTGGCTTAGCGGTGCCTATGGCGGTCGCGGAAGCCCCATCATGTTTTACTATCCGCCCTTGCCTTTTTATGCGGCCTCGCTCTTCTATGTTTTTATCCGGGAACCGCTCCTGTCTCTATATTGGGGGTGCTGTCTGGGGCTGGCTGTCTCAGGGATCACCATGTACTTTTACAGCAGAACGCTGCTTTCGCAGAAGGGTAGCTTGCTGGCAGCGGCGTTTTATCTGACGGCGCACTATCACCTCTTTGATTTTTACCAGCGCATGGCGCAACACGAATTCTGGGCTTTCGCCTGGGTGCCGCTCCTGCTTTACGGAATCAACCGACTCAATATAGAAAATCATTGGCGCCCTGTTTTGTATGTTGCTTCAGGTTACTGTCTGCTTTTGATGACGCACCTTCCGACAGCTCTCATGATCACTTTTCTGCTGCCGGTTTATCTATTGATATTGACGCGCAACGCGCGGCAACTCGCCTGCATTGCTGCGGGATTGGGTCTTGGCGTCGGGATGGCAGCCATCTTTCTCTTGCCTTTTCTGTTTGGCAGGTCACACCTGAAAGAGCTCGGAGCCAGAGCCGCGAATCAATCGTTTCGGGCGGGATTTTTATTTGAAAACCTGAGCGAAGCAGTCAGGCAAATTCCGCTCCCTTCAAACCAAAATTTCAACCTCTTTCTGCTTGCCGGAGATTGGATGGCTGTGGGGTTTCTTGTGCTTCTGGTGATCTGCACAATATTCCTATGGAAGAGCGAATTCAGGCACAACAATGCGCTTCGAGGTTTGTGGGTCATAACGATTATCAGCCTGCTGATGACCACGCGTCTGACAACCCCGGTTTGGCGATTTGTACCGCAAGTACGAAATATACAATTCCCCATTCGCTGGTTTTCAATTGTTTCGCTTGGCGCGTCTCTCCTCGTCGCGGTTGCCATCTCTTTCGTGATCAGCCGCCTGCAATCGTCTTACCTTCAGGCTTCGGCGCTCGCAGTTGTCATCCTGCTGAACCTGATGATCAGTTGGTTGATCATCGCTCGAGCGCCTTTGCAACCCGAATTGTTTCAAAAGAGAATCAGCAGTTATACAGATGTGCGCGAATATCATCCGAGATGGTGGGATCAACAGAGACACACCGAATTAGATGCCGCGCCCGCCGTCTTGATTGACGGCAAGGCAACGGTTATTCCCGTTGATGAAGAGGGCACCAATCAAAGTTATCGGATCAATGCGGAGGAGGATTCGCTTTTGAAGTTCCGCACCTTGTACTTTCCCGGCTGGCAGGCTCAAGTAGATGGGCAATCGGTTACGGTATCGCCAAACGATGAGGGACACCTGCAGATAGCAGTTGCGCAGGGCGAACACCTCCTGACTTTACGATTAAAAGATACACCTGTGCTAACGTTGGGAAAGGTTATCTCGGGTTTGAGCCTGTTGGCATTTGTGGGAATATTTTTTATCGTTCGCAGGAGAAGTACAGGGAGCCAGCATATAGAGAATTCGCAAAAACCCATAGAAGCCCTTGGTGCAAATCGCGGGAAGCGAAAGCCAGCGGAAAATTGAACAAGGCAAAAAAGGTTGTTACAGAATTATTTTTCCGTGTATAAGTAAAACCGCATCATGGATACCGCACGACGAGAGAGTCAATGGGTCAACCCTGAGATCGTTATAGGCTCGAATCGTACAAATAAAGAATTTTGAAAACCGTACCCGGAGGCAGAGTATGAGCGATAAGCAGGAGAGAATAAATCGTAGGGGATTTGTTAAGCAGTCCGTTTTGGCTGCGGCTACGCTGGCTACTGCTGGAATGAGCGCTCAGTCTTACAGCCAGATCCTGGGAGCCAACGACCGCCTTCGCTTAGGCGGCATAGGTGCCGGAGATCGCGGTCGCACACGTCTGGCGGCAGCGCAACAACTGGGCGCTGAAATCGTCGCTCTGGCAGACGTGAATAAAGGCATGCTCGACAGGGCGCAGGCGGCTCTGGGCAAGCCTGTGGAAAAGACCTATGTTGATTACTTTGATCTCCTCGCCCGTAAAGACATTGACGGAGTAATCATTGCAGCGCCAGACCATCTGCATCATCGAATCCTTATTGATTCCGTGCGTGCCGGTAAGGACGCTTACATCGAAAAACCACTTGCCCGGACGATAGCCGAAGGTGAGGATATGGTGGCTAAGGTAAAGTCCTCCAAGCAGATTGTTCAGGCAGGGAATCAGCGGCGCAGCGGCGAACACTTCAAGAAAGCTCGTGAGATTGTCGCTTCAGGCAAGCTCGGGGAAATGCGCTTTGTGCGCATATGGGATTTTCGCTATCGTCCGAAAGATCCTTATATGACTCGCAGCGCCGACCCGAAACTGTTTAGCCCTGAACTGATTGACTGGAAACGCTTCCTTGGGCAAGCTCCCAAACGCCCATACGATGCCAAGCGTGCCTCGGCGTGGCGCTGGTACTGGGACTATGCCGGAGGGTTGATGACCGATATTGGGCCGCATTGGCTGGATGTGGCGATGTGGATCACTGGCTCGGATGGGCCGCGCAGCGTCTCCTGCAACGGAGGGAAGTACCAAAATATGGATTGGGAGACTCCAGACAATGTGCATGCCATACTCGACTGCGGAACCTTCGCCATCGTTTTTATGGTGCAGTTCATGAATGGTCAAGAGTACGATGGGGCGGCTTTCTATGGACTGGAGGGGAGCATCATCCAGGAGAACGATAAGGGGCTATTGGTTCATTACGATAATAAACGTCGGATCGTTGAAAGCTGGAAGATGATGGATGAAGGAACTGCCCACATGAAAAACTTCCTCGATTGCATGAAGAGCCGCAAGCAACCAAACTCGCCGGTCGAACTGGCCAATCGGGTACTGATCGGAGCGCATCTGGCGAATGAATCTTATCTTTCCGGAAAACGAGTACGGTGGGACCCGGTCAAGTGGGATCGGGTATAACGAACTGACGCGTTTCATCAGGGCAAGATGAATATTCAAGTTGCAAATTACCAGAAGTATACTTCGGACAGTTTTTTTATCAGTTGCCACGTGCTTATGTTCATTGAAAAAATAATCGTACAAGTTTAGCTTGCGGAGCAGGCGATAGCATAAAGCCCCGTGCGTCAGCGCTTGTCATTACCCAAATCTTTTCACTTACGGGGATTTGGGGCGAATATAAAAGACTTAGTGTCGCCGGAAGCAAAGGCTTCCCGAAAAGTCCTCACTTCGCTACTCCCCGAAGTTGAGTAAACAATGCCTTTGCCAAACCG
>JANMSG010001035.1:0-5801 GCA_031389065.1 Acidobacteriota bacterium
ATCCAAAACCGTTCCAGTGATCGTACCGGTTGTGCTTTGCCCAAAGCTCATAGCTGCCAACAGCAGAGTAAGCAACACGGCAACCGACCATTTCTTGATCAACAATCTTGAAATCATGGCGTACCTCCTTGAGTTTTTCGAACCACTCACTACCCACCTCAGAATTCCTGCCCTTTGCGTGCGCTAAGGAACAGAGGAGATCCACTGAGCTCAGAGCGAAGCAGCCCGAATGAAGACGTATTATGAGCGGAAGTTGAAGAGCTTACTGTCTACATTGAAAGCATTCAGTATAGGCCCTTAAAATTGCCCTTATTCAAAAGACCTGAAGCTTTACCGGCAGCGCTTGGCAGAAATCATTCATCACCATTGCACCGTTGACATCAAGTCGTTTTCCCAAGTTAAGGAAACAAGAATATGCGGGATCAGGCGCTGATATTTAACGGCACCGCGCTACTCCTCCGGTTCCACTTTGTAACTGCCATAAGGAGTTGCAGAAGTACACATAAGAAGTGCCTACTCAGGTTATATGAAATATTTTCTCTGATGGAGTAGCCACAAGATATTGCCCTCTGATTGCAAGATGGTTGCTGATGTAAGCTTGCAAACCGACAAACTCAAAAACGTCAACAAATGACTCGGTATTCTCGGCTAAATAATTGCAACTAATGATAAAATTCTCAGCGATTCTAAAAACCTGAGTGTTTTTTACAAAAAAAACGAACACAAGTCAAGCTCTTTTTTAGGGCAAATGAAAATATAATTTGTGTTTGGAAGAGATATCGCACATTTTATAGTATAAGTTGACTAAGCTGTTCGACCGAAACAGCAGTAAGCGCGTTATCACCTGTTTAATGTAACGCCCTGTTTGATGACAAAATTTCCTCATCTCTGCTCAAGTAGTGATACGGATGTGCAGGCAGACAACTCCTTGAAAGGTTTGGTCGAAATCGCCTTGCTATGGGAAATCTGATTGATCAAAAGGCCTGCCGAAATCATTACGTAAAGCCATAATCAAAACAAGCTCAAACACTTGCGAGCGCGTCTGTGAGTAAGAATAGGGTTCGATTGTTGAAGCGAATCCTTAGTGACATCTCCGTCAGCTAAAGCAGACAGTCCTGTTTCGCGAGGATTTAAAGAAAATAATGAAAAGCTGCGAGGAAAAAGCTGGTAGCTTAAGAAGTCTTGCGCACTTCTGATCAAGCACGCAAGACTTTGATGTTTCTGGCGATGAGAGGCGCGATCGCTTCGTCGGTTGTGGCTTTATCGGTGATCAGATAATCAATATCCGAGGCAGGCCAAATCAGCGAGGTGCCGAGGATGTTGATTTTGCGATGATCGGCGAGGACGATGCGCACGCGGGCCTGTTTCATCATCGTGCGATGAATGGCTGCTTGGTCTGGATAGTTGGTCGTGATGCCGTGCTCGGCGTCAATCCCATCAACACCAATGAAGGCTTTATCGACGAACATCTCGCTGACATTGCGTTGCGCGATATCGCCGACCAGGGCAAACCAGTCGCCGCTGAGAAAGCCTCCCGTCATGCAAACTTTGATGTCCGCCAGATGGCTCAGTTCCATGGCAATGTTGATGGCGTTGGTCAGCACCGTGAGTCCCTTGCGATGGCGGATGCTACGCGCCATCTGTGTCGCTGTGGTGCCGGCGCCAATGGCAATGATTTCCCCATCGGCGATCAGACTAGCCGCCATCAGCCCGATCTGGCGTTTTTCAGCCGCGCACCTTTGCTCCTGCTCCTGAAAAGAAGAGACATGTCGAAACGGCTCATAAAGCATTGGCGCCACCGGCACGGCACCTCCGTGATTGCGGCGCAGCAGCCCTTGTTGCTCCAAGTCGCTCAAATCGCGTCGAATGGTGGCTGTCGAAACCTCAAACTGCTTGGCCAGACTATCAACTGAGACTTCTCCCTGGCTCAAAAGTTCCTGCAAAATCTTTTCACAGCGACTCGACGCTGCCGGTGATCCATTAGTCATCTTTTCTCCTGATCGTTAGGATAGTGGTTTCACCAACCCAATCGTAGACAAAAAGAATCCAAAGCCTGATGAACAAGCGGGCGGACAAAAACAAATTCGGGCACAGCTGAGATACCGGTAAAATGCGATATAATCAAGCAACCTTCTTTTCGATCTTAGATAGCCACTGCCAGATATTAGAGATAAATCCTTCCGTAGTGCAACATAAGTTTCTGTAAATTTGAAAACCCAGTGGCTCGATGAGCAGCAATCAATCAGTTCGCCATTTTGTTTGCGGAGAGGGTGCCGCCGCAATGAACAAAGCAAATTTCATTTCCGCAAAATCGCGGACACCTTTGGCGAATTATTGGCAGGCGAGTTCACCGCTTTCGATACGGCGTAGACTTCCATCAATTTCGATGGATACGGCTTGAGAAGTTCAAGCAAGGCTTTTGGTTCATGCTGATTTGCAATCCAGAAATCAGCCTCTTTTTTACTCAGCATCACAGGCATGCGGTCGTGAATTGGCTCCATCAACTCATTCGCTTCGGTCGTGATGATTGTACAACTGGTGATGGTTTCCTCTGACGACTCCCAAACGTCGAAAAGACCCGCAAAGGCAAAAGGCTTGCCAGATTTCAAATGAATATAAAAGGGTTGTTTCTCACCGCCTTTTTTCTGCCATTCATAGAAGCCATCCGCGACAATCAAACAACGCTTGCGCTTGAAGGGTGTCCTGAAACTCGGCTTTTCTGAAACTGTCTCAGCACGGGCATTGATGAGTTTATTACCAATTGATTTATCTTTCGCCCAAGACGGTATGAGTCCCCAACGCATGGTAACTAACCGTTTCTTATCGTCTTGAATAATCGCCGCGACATTCTGAGTCGGAGCAATGTTGTAACTCGGCTTTAAGGAGAGTTCTATGTCTTCAACGCCAAATTCTTCTGCCAGCTTTTCAACATCGGCAGTTCGGGTAAATCGTCCGCACATGGTTTCACCTCTCTTCTTTCTAATGGTCTTTACTTTATCAATAGTTCAGACACTTTTTGAAAAATAATTATATAAATTGCCACGGGCTTCAGCTCGTGGAACGCTCAATCTTGAAAGATCCGGCTTTAGCCAAATATAAAAAGAACTCCTGCCCAATCAGCTTTCGCGAAAGCTATGTTGACTGGTTTTGTTCTCTTGAATAAGGCTTTAGCCTTGTCATTATTGAATTGCCTGTCGACGAGCGAAAGCACGTGGCAACTGATAAAAACCTATCCGAACCATTGTTTATTCTACAGCCCAAGTTCACTCATCGCCTCAACGAGCATCTTCACGTAAGAATCTAGGTTGTATCTGACTTTCGATTCATTGAGCAAGATTTTTGCCTTCTGGGTTTTGTTGCTGGTTTTCTCATTCGAGATCAAGAAGCTGACTTTTTCGCCGGGATGAATCTTGATTCCAGCCTCTTGATATTGCCTTGCCGCCTGCGCCGTCTTGGTGTTCGCTTGATAACTATCTATATCTTTCGTCAGCGTCCGCCGCAAAAGTAGCTCGCTGGCTGGCACACTGCCGCTCTCCAACATCCGTACACGCTCTTTGAAGATTCGTTCAACTTCAACTTGAAGTTGCTTTCTTTCGGCAATCGTTCTGGCGTTTTTTAGAATTTCGAGCATGGCAAGCTGTGTCTCTTTGATGAAGGGTGGGGTGTCTCGCCTGCGGCAAGCCAGGCCGCGAATCTTCATCTCTCCATCATCGAATAAACCATAATAACGAGTCGCAACAGGACGCTTGTCGTTGTCTTTCGATGGCAAAAAGACAATCCATCTGTAGACTCCTTCCAGGCTCATCTCAACTTGTGTTTGTTCAGTGATTTCTTCGCATAGAGTTAAAAGTTCATCTCGCGTTGCTCCTGCTTTCTGAATCCATAAACTATCGGTCAATGCATGAAGCATTGCAAAGCCCGCTGTCTCGGCAATCTCTTTGGCTCTCAAAAGCTTTTCACGTCCGAACGCGGTAACCGCCTCATGCGCTTCGATACGACCAAAGCGGGCGTTTTTATAACCCAGGTAACCGAAGCAGGAGACCAGCATCCATTTGATAGCCGAGCGGCGATTGGCAAACACCTTCTTCAAATATTCATCCTTGCATTCTTTGCTTCGTTGTTTATAGATTCTGCGCCGTTCCACCAACGGCTCCAGCACCGTAGAAATCAAACCGCGCCGTCGTTCACAGATGTTGTATTTGGCCTCTGGCACCGCCCGGTTATCGCAGCACTCACAAAGCACGGTTTCCGGCGAAATGTTATGCCTGACCATCAACGTAGGGTACATCGAAGCGAAGTCTATCTCGGCGATATTTTCATAGATTCCTATTTTGGGTTGAAACGTCAGACCGCCTTTATCCACTCTGAGCAGTTCAAGCGCTGTCTTATATTTTTCAGGCTGGTTTTTGCGCCAGTGAATCAAGATGCCTTCCTTGACGGCATAGTCGAGTTCAATCGAAGACATAGCGGTTCCGGGCGATTGCCGCGCCATTCTCTGCACGGGAATTTTGGCGAGCCGCGCGAGTTCGACAATGCCGTCAAGGCCTGTCTCTTTATGAAAAAAAGAGTTGTTCAGATCTATGTGCCAACGACCGCGCAGAGGGTAAGCTGCGCCTTTATAGAGCACCATTCCGTAACTATAAAAGGTGCGCCCTTCGGTGATAATGGTGCGCTTGAAAACGATACGCTCGCGGTCAGCGTAGAGCCTCAGCTTATGCCTGTTTGCCATGCGGAAAAGCGTTGGAAAGAGGAGCGAGTCGCCTTGATAGCTCAATACCACATCAGGGTCGTGGCATTCGATGAAGCCGTTAAACTGGCGAATCGCTCCTGGCTCATCATTGAGCTTGATACAGATGTCTTCATCGCCGCATTCAAGAATGATTTGACTCTGTAAACCAAGCGGTTGAATCTTTCGCCCCTGCATCTTCATGACGCGCAGTTTTGGCAAATCACCTTGAATCTCGTATGCCGAATCAAGGGCGCGAATCTCTTGAATGCGATGGTCTGCATCAATGACCGCTTCGAGTTTGCAAGTCGGAAAGAGTCCCTTGGTATATAGGAAATACTGTGGGGTTGGAATATCTATGTTGTAAACATTGAACTCGGTGTCGCGCGATGCGGCAAGGTTTCGCAGTCTGGGAAGCAGAGAAGAATCGGCAACCGTCAGTTCCAGCACGTCAATCAAGTGGTCGCTCCAAAACTCGCGCTTCTTTCGCCATTTGAATTGTTCAATCATACCGCGCTTTTGCAACTGGCAGCCCAGCATAAGAAGAATCGAAGGCTCGCCGCCGACATAGACCACAGGCGAAAACTCCTGGGTGAGGCGATGCAGACGCCCTTGATAGTCATAGACCCACAGGACAACTTCAAAGCCCAGTTCGTCCACGTCGAATAACCATCCTTCAAGCCGCTGTGTTGTCATTCTTGTTCGCCGTAACCTGGGTTTCCAATTCGCTGATGCGCTTTTCCATCTGGTCTATAAGTTTCCAATGCTCAATCATCACGGAAAGAAAAAGAGCTTCAGCAGGGTCAGGGTCGGCATAATAGACAGCCGCTTGAATATGAATTCTCGCCTGTTCAAAGAGCGCGTCAAAGGCTTGCTGGTCTTCTTGGCGCAAGGCGCGGCGGAACTTGCTGAAATGCGACTGCTTTTCAGACAAGACCTGACTGAATGGCAAGACGGTTCTACCCATGGCTATTCACCTGTCAAGCGGTTGAAATGGTTTCCCCTAGCTGTGGCTCTGCCGAATCTCTGGTCTAGTGTAAACGTCGCTTTGCCAGTCAAAGACAAAACGACTTCC
>JANMSG010001052.1:0-11006 GCA_031389065.1 Acidobacteriota bacterium
TGTGTGCCGCGCCAATTGATTCCGTTATTATGATAAATCACCAGCATGGAACGCCAAACGATATACACCATAAGCAAAGCCGCAAACGGAAACCCTATGCCATACCAACGCTTGCTACTATGAAATTGCCTGCTGGTCCAACAGAGTAACCAGATCAAAGCCACGACCCAGGCATAGAGAATTTGCGCAACACCTTGGGTTAAAAAAACACCTAAGAACGGCCAAACATTCAGCAAGATCATAGCAATTGTTGAACCGATGACAGCAAGAACGCTGTAGCCTAAGCCAGAGAAAGAATTTTTCTCCAAACCTTGAATTAACTCACCAAACGAAGCGTACCATTCGACGCAGAGCATATCTTTGCCAAATAAGAATTCTTGGCTGTAGCCATTCTTTTTTATGAGTTTTCCGAGTTTCAAATCATCATCAGGGCGCATAGCAATTGCTTTGTGCGCGCCTACTGCGTGATAGACTTTCGCGCGTACCATATTGAAGGCGCCTATACCTATATGCTTGCTGCTTCGCGGATCTTTCGCTTTCCAGGGTCTTGCATAAATTGCAAAGAAGATACCGAAGGCGGCGACGAAGATTCCTAATAAATCATTCGGCATATTAACTTCCGGTGCCATCGTAATATGGTCCCTTTGCTGTTGTATCATGTAGGTAACGGCTTTGCTGACGGTCGCAGGATTCATCACAATATCGGCGTCTGTGAAGAGTAATATTTCGCCTGCGGCTTGTTGCGAGCCGTAATAAAGTGCGTGATTTTTGCCCAACCAACCTTGCGGAAGTTTATGTATTGTGTGGACAATTAAACGCGAATCGCCCGCAGAAATCTGTTTGAGTATCGCTCCAGTACGGTCAGTTGAGCGGTCGTTGATGACCAGAATTTCTAAATTTTCATAGTCTTGATGCAGCACCGATTGCAATGCTTCTTCAATATTTCTCTCTTCATTGCAGGCGGGAATGATGATAGAGACTTTCGCAAGTGGTGCGTTTTTTTTCGGGGTAACATCGCGTAAAAACTTTATCGAGAGATTGCCAACCAATACCTCTATGAATATAGCCGTCCACAACAATGCGATGATTGCGGCAAGATAAAACAAAAAGCTTTGCATGAATTATTTTTCCAGCAGGTAGCAATTGAGGGCGCTCATATGAGTTCAACTCGCTTCAAGAAATCGCTGAAACCGCGGCGCGATAAACCGGACGCATCTCATCCTGGTTCGTGATACATAGGCTTAAATCGCGTAACAGCCCGTCATGTATTCCATAAATCCAACCATGTACAGCCAGCAATTGCCCGCGCTCCCAAGCGCTTTGTACAATCGTTGTCTGACAAACATTGATGACTTGCTCGATGACATTCAATTCGCAGAGTTTGTTGAGTCGCTCCACGCCACTTTCTATTTTTCCGAGCACCGCTTCGTGTTTACCGATCACGTCTTGAACGTGGCGCAACCAGTTGTCAATCAAACCGAGTTTAAGATTTTGCAGGGCAGCGTCAACACCGCCGCAACCATAATGCCCGCAGACGATGATTTGTTTGACCTGCAAAACTTCAATCGCATACTGCAAGACTGACAGACAATTGAGGTCTGTGTGAACGACGACGTTTGCAACATTGCGATGAACAAACAGGTCGCCGGATGATAAACCGACAAGGGTTGTAGCCGGTACACGACTATCCGAGCAACCGATCCAGAGGAATTCAGGCGACTGATTTTCCGCGAGACGTTCAAAGAACCTATCGTCGCGTTCCCTGATACGTTTCGCCCAATCTCTGTTATTTTTGAATAATTCCGGTAAAGTTTTCATATAATTTCAGTGCTATGATTCAGCCACACAGAATGTAACAAGCTTACTCTTTGCGAGCAACGATACGTAAACGTTTGTAGTCAACAAACCACGAGCCATCAAAAAACAATTTGCTTCTCAGCTTCGATTCAATTCGATTCAAGGCTTCCTCTTTCAATACCTCTGGAACATCTCTGAACATACTTTCACAAAACATCTTTATCCAGTTTCGCATTCCGTCCTCGCCTTCAAGCTTCGTAGGTCTGTTGAACAACGCTGCGTTACTGACGTTGAGCTTGTATTTTTCAAGCAGTGTTGCATAATCGCCAATCGAAGGAAAAAACCAACTGTGATTCACTTCAAGATTCAACATTTCTTTCAAGGTTTGTCGAATCGCTTCCGAGACATTTTCGCCGTTCCCTTTGCCCCCGAATTCGGCTACAAATCGCCCGCCGTTTTTCAAAGAATCGGATATACATTTCACCGCGTCTTGGGCTCGCGTCACCCAATGTAATGCTGCATTGGAAAAGATCGCATCAAAGGGTTGGTCGAAAGAAAAGTTGGCAGCATCGGCTACGAGAAATTCAATGTCGGGATAATTAAGGCGCGCCGATTCAATCATTGATGCCGAAGCATCAAAGCCAACGACGATCGCTCCACTTTCGGCAATTGATTTCGTCAATTGCCCTGTGCCGCAACCAACATCAAGTATGCGTTCGCCGCGTTGTGGTTCAAGCAAAGCAAGCACATCTTTGCCATATTCATAAACGAATGAATGTTTTTGTTGATAGAGCGAGGGATTCCAGTTGTTTTGTGCCATGTTTTCACTAACTCATGATAACTTTCATAGATAAGGATTCCGCATAGGGAGTGTAATAGATCTGCGAAGTTTATCAATGTGGCTCAAGCTTTGTGACAAAAATTATGAGAGAGACCGAACCAGTTCGTAATTGCTGTAATTACTTTCGGCTTATCTTCACTTTTTGTTTTAGAAGTCTCATCACAGCTTTTTCTTCTGCGCGCAAACCTGTTGCACCATTCGAAGCTTTTGTCCTTATTGTTTTCAGCCCTTCCTGCAAAGAGCGATCAAGATAAGCATCAAGAATTGTCGGATGTACATAACATTTGCGGCAGACAGCCGGGGTGTTACCCAGTTGTTTGGCTACGGCTTGAACGGCTTCGACAATATTTTTTTTTGCCTGTGTTTCAGAATCAAACTCTTCAATCTCTTTGAGGGCAAGAGCTGCTAGCACTGTTCCTGCCCAGGTGCGAAAATCTTTTGCTGTGAAATCCTGCTTCGTAATCTCTCGCAAGTATTGGTTGATTTCGGTAGAACCTATGGATTGAATTTGGCCATCCTCATCAAGGTATTGAAACAACTCCTGCCCTGGCAGACTCTGACAATGTTTGATGATCTTAGCGATTTGCCGATCTGTAAGAGCTATGCGATGCTGTTTGCCGCTTTTGCCGCGAAATTCAAAGCGTAAGGTTGACCCTGATACAGCTACATGGCGATTCCGCATGGTTGTCAGTCCGAATGATTTATTGGTTCGCGCATACTCTTCGTTGCCAACGCGAATAAATGTCGTTTCGAGCAAACGAACCACTGTCGCCAGCACTTTTTCTCGCGGTAACCCCGAAAGCGCCAAATCCGCTTTAACGCGTTTGCGGATTGCTGGCAGTGCCTCACCGAAGGCAATCATTCGATTATACTTTGTCTCATCTCGAACCTCACGCCAACGCCCATGATAACGATATTGCTTGCGGCCTTTTGCATCACGCGCGGTGGCTTGGATATGTCCGTTGGGCAAAGGGCAAATCCAGACATCGCTCCAGCCAGGTGGAATCGCCAGAGACTTAATTCTCTGTAATTGTACTTCATCTCGAATCGGCTTCTTATCGTCACCAAGATAGATGAACCCTCTGCTATTCGATTTACGGCGAATGCCTGGACTTGCATCCGACACATAGCGCAGTCCAGCGAGTTTAGCAGATTCGACAGGATCGCTAACCAATTCAGGGATCAATTTTTTAGATGTTGTATTCTTTCGAGACATATGCTGCGTAAAAGCAAGCTTAATGCCACGATGCTCAAGCCTTTCATTATGAGCGTCACACTTTTCATTGAAACTCCAGAGAGACTTTAGGACATGCGAAAAAGTCTGAAATCTTGAAAAATAACTGCCTCTCGAATATTTTTTTTCTGTTACTTACAAATCCCGTTAAATTTATCATCCTCCATACCTATCAAAAGCTATTTTCTTAGTGGCTTTTTTATGTTCCCAAATCGAAAGTCTTCCAGATGAATAATTTACAATCTTTTTAAGGTTATGCAGAGTCTCAACTCTTGCATCAGAGGTTTTTTCAAATTACAATAACGAGGACCCTAAATCCCCCAATAGTCCTCAAAGAGTTTTTGACTATTGCTCCCAATAGTTTATCCATTGATTCAGGTGATTGAATTGCAAGGTCAACTAAGCGAAAAGTCTATTTCCAATATCATTAGAATTCTTGCCAAAAAGAATGCCAGTGGACTTCTGAGAATTTCTCGGGGCAAAACCATCAAAGCGATATTCTTCGAAGCCGGGACGCCGATTTTCGCCATCAGTAATGCGGCAAACGAACAACTCGAAGCCATACTGCTTCAAGAACAGATCGTCACTGTTGAACAGTTAGAGCAGGCAAAAAAACTTGGGGACAAAGCGAATCAACTTGGGGCATCCCTGGTTGAAAAAGGTGTGATGACTTCGGAAGCACTCTGCGATGCGGTTCGCCAACAGGTAATGAGCATCATCATTTCATTGTTCGAGTGGGAGCAAGGGGATTTTGTTTTTGATGAAAAGATGCGAACGTCACACGAGATCACGCTGAATCAGAAGGTAACAGATATTCTACTGCAAGGAGCGCGTCACGCCGCCAAAGTCGAAAATCTCTCTCAACAAATCGCGCCGCTAGATGCCGTCGTTGAGCGTGGGAATCTCAACAAAGAGCTTCTGGATTCAGGCAAACTTGTACCGCTTGAAAGTTATGTGCTTTCACGAATCGAATCACCTACAATGGTAAGCGAAGTAGGCGCCATCAGCGGTCTGCCCGATCATGAAGCGCATCGCGCAATTTGTGCTCTTGTAGCCAGCGGATTTCTGAGGATTATAGGCGATGACAAAGAAGAAGAGACTGCAGAAACAATTTCGTCAAGAGAATCTGTAGAAAAGATTCAGGAAGATATCAATCGTAAGCATCACTTCTACATCAACGCCGATTTTTATGAGATTCTGGAAATCTCCAGACAATCGACCACCGGCGAAATTAAAGCCGCCTATTATCAACTCGCCAAAAAGTATCACCCGGATCGTTACCGGCAGGCGGAACACGAGCAAATACGCAGTCGGCTTGAAACCTTGTTTGCAAGAATTACCCAAGCCTACGAAACTTTGAGCGAACCAGCCAATCGCTCCGCCTATGACGGCAAATTAAAAAGAGCCAGTTCAGGCAGGCTCCCCAATAGCATTCCGTCAACCAATCCATTACCGGCGACACCTTTAACAACCTCGATTCCAAAACCTGTTATTTCGAGCGAAAATTCTAAGGCTCCAAGTCAGTCGATGAACAACGCAGCATCGTCGAGCCAGAGCGTTACCCACACGGTTATCTCTGAACCTCAAGCGTCGAATGGCGGAACCGATCAAAAGAGTGCGGAGTATTATTTCCAACAAGGGCGGCTTAGGCTTGATAGAAAAGAGTACCACGCGGCAATTCACCTATTGCGCGAAGCCGTGAAGATTGATCCTTCAAAAGCGCCTTATCATTTTCATCTTGGACACGCCTTGATTCGCAACCCGCGAACTCGCCGCGAAGCTGATGAACATTTAACAAAATCGGCAGAGCTTGACCCATATAATTCACAAATGCGGGTCAAGCTTGGCTTGCTTTATAAAGAGATGGGATTGAAAAAACGCGCTGAGCAGTTTTTCAAAGATGCGCTTTCACTAGACCCGGAAAATAGATCCGCGAAAAAAGAAATCCTCGGCAGTGATGCCCAGAAAAAAGGAGATATGCCATCCCTCTGGAAATCTGATATGGGCTCCTTCGCCAAACGATTATTTAGAAAATAGTCCTGTTGTTACAGGCTAATTTACTCTATTAAAAGCGATCAAAAAGTAGACCGCCCAGCCTGCGTAAACTGCCGATAATCAATACAACAATCGGTGGGAATATAAAAAAACACGGAATCGTAGCGAGCGATAAATTTCCACTTAAATACGGCATAAACAGGCTAACAACGTAACCTAATCCCATCGAAACAATATAGCCGCAAATCAAAAAAACAAGCCCGGCTTTTCGGCTTATAAATTTGTCTTCAGGTTCTTCTTCTTTAAAGACCGAGGTGAATTGATCGGGCGGTTGAGAGGTGTAACGACGCAAGACCAATGACAGATTTCTCATCAAATAAACCAAGCCTAAGAGAGAGAGTGTAATGACAGCGATTCGTCCGTTGAAGCTGAACTCTTCAATGATGCTGGGCTTGGTAATCATCACATAAAAGACAGAGATGAATAGTGGAACTACGACCAAAACCGCGTGACGGCGTTCGGCGGTCTCCTGCCGGAAGCTCGCCAATTCTTCCTCAACTTTGAGATTAAACTCTCGCTCTCGCGCAATGATTTCAGCAGTTTTCGCGGCATAGTAAATTCTGTGCGAATCAAAATCTTCGCCCCTTTCATAAGCCGCGCGACGGAGGGGGTCGCACAGGATATGATAAGCATTGTTAATTTCTGTGAAGCGGTCATTGGCATCCGGCGAAGTAGAGACATCTGGGTGCATCTGGCGCGCAAGTTTCCTATAGGATGATTTGATTTCGCGCTCTGTGGCTTTTCGAGAGACTCCAAGTATGCGATAGAGATCCGTCATTGTATGACATCCAAAAATAAAATTCGGCGCTCTACCTAAAGGACTGAGAAAATGTTCAATCAACGGGAAAATGATTAGACCGCTGAAAGAATAGTAACTCAGCAGGGGCAACCCAAGGCGGCGCATTCAAGGGTGAATGGAAGCCGCTTGCCCTTTAGACCTTTTGATTTTACTACGCGCTTTCCGAAGGCTCAAGATTAAGTTGAGGTTTCAGTGACTAGGGGGAATCATTTCATTTTTTGCTCCGTCGCGGCGATATTGATGTGGCAAATCGCCGCGCCCAGAGCATCCGAGGCGTCCAGAGGTTCCGGCAGTTCTTTCAATTTCAGCAGCAGACGAACCATCTCCTGGACTTGATGTTTTTCGGCTCGTCCGTACCCAACAAGAGCCGATTTGATTTCCAGGGGTGAGTATTCAAACACCGGAACATTAGCGCGCGCTGCGGCTACTAAAACCACACCACGAACGTGGCCAAGTTTCAAAGCGACTTTGACATTAACAGCATAGAAGGTCTCTTCAACAGAACAGGCGTTTGGTTTTAACCTTTCAATCACTTCTTCAAGTTTTTGGCTGATGATGAGCAAACGCTCCGCGAAGGTGAATCTAGCCGGCGCTTTGATACCTGCGTACTCTACCAGTCGGTAATTTTTGCCATCGCTGTCAACCACTCCGTAGCCTGTCGTTGAACTGCCTGGATCAACGCCTATGACGCGCAGCACACGACCAGTTATTACATCAGATATAGATGATTGGTTGATGAAAGATTGATTGCCGGAGCGAGAGTTCAACCAGCTGCCTCCAACTCTTCGGCAGGAATGTCAAAGTTCGCAGCGACGCTGGCAACGTCGTCATGATCTTCGAGTGAGTCCATCATTTTGAGAACCTGTTGCGCAGTGGAACCTGTGACTAAAATAGAGTTTGTCGGCCGCATAGCGACTTCGGCAGCGATTGGCTCGATGCCAGCGCCTTTGATAGCTTCTAAAACGGCGTTGAAGTCTTCAGGCGAGGTGACAACCTCCCAAGATTCTTCGTCGCCGCTTACGTCTTCGGCACCTGCTTCAATGGCAAGTTCCATGATCTTCTCTTCATCGACAGCCGTCACATCAACAATGATGCTTCCCTTCTTTTGAAACATCCAATTGACCGAGCCGTTCTCGCCAAGATTGCCACCATTTTTTGACAGGATGTGGCGAATCTCTGCAACCGTGCGAACCCGATTATCAGTTTGACATTCGATAAAAACGGCAACCCCTCCCGCACCATAGCCTTCATAGGTAATGTCTTCGATAGCGGCACCGGCGATTTCGCCAGTGCCTCGTTTGACGGCGTTCATCATTGTGTCTTTTGGCATATTCAAGGCTTTCGCGTCGTCCATAGCTTTGCGCAAACGCGGGCTTGCGTCGGGGTCGCCGCCGCCAATTCGCGCCGCCACGGTTAATTCTTTAATCAATTTCGAGAAAGCCTTGCCGCGCTTTGCGTCTATGGCTCCCTTTTTATGCTTAATCGAATGCCATTTCGAATGTCCGGACATTTTCTTTATCCTCTATGTAAAATTTCAATCTTTTGTATTTCAATCACCAGCTCGCCCTCTAGTGTCAAGTTGCCACATCGCTATTGAGTAGAGGCGATTTTATGGATGTTTGATTTTGCATTATAAGCCAAGAAAGGAAAGGTCAGCAACGACCTGCCGCAAAAGCTTCGCGCCAGGAAAAGGAGGTCAGCATCACCCTCTACCGCAGGCAGTATGGACATACATCCGCATACCAATCATTCCAGCTTGCTATAGATATTCAATATGAGTCGTCTTTAAAGTTGGGCTTTATTTCGTCGCGCCGTTGTTTTTAGCGAAGCCAGAACGCGCTCGGCGCTGATGTCGAGAATGCGAATGATTTTATCTCTGGAAGTATCGCCCGTGACAATCTCAACATTTCTGCTTGGAACGTCAAAAAGTATTGAAAAAAACTTTTTGCACTCGTCATTAGCCTTTCCGTCAACCGGTGGCGCGGCGATTCTCAACTTGAGTGCTCCCGCATATTCGCCAACCAGCTCGGTCTTCGAGGCGCGCGGTTGGGCTCGCACTTTGAAAGTCACCGCGCCGTTTTTTTCATTCACATCAATCACCTTAAAACCCTGGTCCGCCAACAAGGCTTGCGATTATCTTGGTTACGAATTGCACAAGGATTAAAGCGATCCACGCCGAAAAATCCATCATCCCAATCGTGAATATCTTGCGAAGCGGCTTCAACAAAGGCTCTGTGAACCGATACGCCAGGCGCATAAATTTATTGGTGTAGTTGAATCCGAAATATGGCAGCAGAATTCGCAGGAAAATCAGCGCACCATAAAGGAGCCCGGCTAGCAGAATCAATATTCCTAACAAAAAGCGTATGGTCAGCCTGCTGGTGCCAAAAGCAGAATCAAGCTTAAAGAGTATCCCCGCGAGGTCTCCAATGGTGTTGGATATGAAAAGTCCGGTAATTAATACAATTGCGCCAGCAATGAGTGGCACTAAATCATAACGCATAAAGCGTCCACCGACTTGGTAACGAATCGGTTGGACAACGCGCTCTGTCAAACGGGTCAAATGATAAGGAATGCGGGCAAATGGATTGACGTTGAGCCAACTCAATATCATCCGCAATAAAAAGAGCGAGGCGATGGCAACCGTCACCCAGAACACGATTACCGCAAGCCAAGATAATATGAAAACGATTATTTGCAATTCAACCTCATTTCAAAAATTAGTAAGCAGTAGGCAGTAGGCAGTAGGCAGTTTGGATAAGGGATTTAAAATAGCTAACTCAGTTTTATTGACCATAAATGTTCAAATTTAAGATTGAAATATTACTGCCTACTGCCTACTGCTTACTGCCTACTGTTTCTTCCTTTCTCCGAAAATCGCGCTACCGACGCGAACCATTGTCGCGCCTTCTTCGATAGCCACCTCAAAATCGTGGCTCATTCCCATAGATAATTCTGTCAATTGTTTGTCTGCCGCGCGCTTGCTGTTCAATTCTGCAAGCAATTCTCGCAGACGTCGGAAGTAAGGGCGGGTTTGATCCACGTTATCAAAAAATGGCGGCAAGGTCATCAAGCCTTTGAACTCAAGATTGTGGCAGCTATCCAGGGTTTGAATAATTCCAGCTAGCTCCGATTCATCAGCGCCGGATTTCGTGGCTTCTTTTCCCAGATCAACTTGGACAAGCACGACAAGTCTGCGCCCTACTTCTCCAGCCAGACGATCCAATCGCGTGGCGATTTCGCTGCTGTCAATGGTCTCAATTACATCGAATGTTTGCACGGCGAGGCGAGCTTTGTTGGCTTGCAGATGACCGATCAAATGCCATTGCAAGCCCTCGGCTTTCACTTGCTTAGCTTTTTCAACAGCCTCTTGAACGCGATTTTCACCGAGTACGAGCGCACCCGCATCAACGGCTCTTTGAACGGTTATTGAATCGAAAGTTTTGGACACAGTGATGAGGGTGATCGCTTCGGCGCGTCTTCCTGCGCCTTCTGCCGCTTTTGCAATGTGTTCACGGACGCGCGCAAGTCTTTCTATAATTTCTTCACTCATTCAGGTTTCATCTTAGCAAGGGGAAGCGACGGGTGAAAAGAGCCAGCGCAAATTCATATAATTTTGTTTGTCTAAACGGTTGAGTCAATCGTCAGAATCACCATCACTCATCAATTTCGAGGTTGAAAAATAAAGCCTGTTTGATTTACCTTTCGTTAGTTACTTAAAGGAATGAGCGTTATGGCTGCAAATGTAGAAAAGAAGTACACACTGGAAGAATATCTTGAGTTGGACAAAAACTCCGAAGAACGCCTTGAGTTTTGGCATGGCGAAATCTTCAACATGAGCGGCGTCAGTCCCGAACATGCCGAAATTGAGGTCAACTTTATCTTCGCCTTAAAAACAACGCTCGCAGGAAGAAAGTGCAGAGTCTTTCCAGCCAACATCAGAATCAAAGTGCCGAGTATGCCGCCCTATCGCTACGGCGATTTATCGGCGATGTGTGGCGAGCCGCAATTTGAAAAAATCGGCGGCGTTGAGGCACTGACAAATCCATCCTTAATCATTGAAGTTTTATCGCCTTCAACAGAAGCGTATGATCGCGGTGACAAATTCACGCATTACCAATCCATTCCCAGTTTCTGCGAATACCTCCTCGTAGCGCAACATCGCCCGCATATCACTCAGCTTATTAAACAAGGTGACGGTGCCTGGATTCACCGCGAGTTTAATGATCTGGATGGGGTATTGAAATTGGCATCGCTTGATTGTGAAATAGCCTTGCGCG
>JANMSG010001053.1:0-2619 GCA_031389065.1 Acidobacteriota bacterium
ATGCCAAAGAGCTGCGCATCAAAGAGAGCGACCGCATCAAGACCGTTGCTGAAGGCATTCGCGCAATGGGTGGCGAGATCGAAGAGTTTGATGACGGTTTTGCCGTGACAGGTCCACAAAAATTAAAAGCCGGACGCATAGAAACCGCTACCGACCATCGCATCGCAATGGCATTCAGCATCGCCGCATTAATAGCCGAAGGCGAAACCGAAATCGTCGGTGCAGATTGCGCGGAAGTCTCTTTCCCAGAGTTCTACGCTCTGTTAACAGAGGTGTCAGGCGGAGCAGTTTTTGAATAAACTCTGCATAAACATTGCTATTTGGACGGGATGGCACACAGCAGTGTACATAACAAAAAAATCTGCATTAAAAGATTACAAAATTACTCAACAGGAAGCCAGCTTTGATCCAGGCTCGAATGCTGCTTCACAGATGAATTGATCAACGTCGCGTTGCGGATCAACGACTACGGCTTCACCTTTGGAGCCAATCAAATAGGATGCGTGCGCGAAACAGTCTAAATAAAATTGCTTGAAGTATATATTCGATCCTCTCTGTTGACTATATTACTACATGGCGATATGGTTTTTCCGGTCAAGAGAGGAATGATATATGAAAAAACATCGCAAAGAAATGAGTGACGAAGTGATGGAGTTGATCGCAGCGCGGTTTTCCGTACTTTCAGAACCGATGCGTTTGAAGGTTCTGAATGCTTTGGGGTACGAAGAGATGAATGTCAATGAACTGGTTGTGGCAACGGGAAGCGGGCAGGCGAATATTTCAAAGCATCTCGGTATCATGTTTAAGGAAGGTTTGGTTTCGCGGCGCAAAGAAGGGCTGAACACGTATTATGCCGTAGCTGATAAGAAGGTTTTTGATTTATTCGAAACGGTATGTGCAAGTCTGGGCGAGCATCTGTCTTCAAAACATAAAGCCGTGCGTGGGTTTTCGGCAAAATAATTTTGGTAGCTTATGAATGATGACAAAAAATCACTCTCGCCTGATTCGCCGATTTTTATCGTAGGATTTATGGGAGCAGGGAAGACAACGGTTGGTCGCACGCTCGCCCAGATGATGAATTTTCCTTTTATTGATTTAGACGAGGTGATCGTAGGAAAGGCGCTAAAAACGGTTCGCGAAATATTTACCGAATTTGGAGAAGCGCATTTTCGACTTCTTGAGCGCGAAGCGATTCGAGCCTGCAGCGAGTTGAGAAGCACAGTTGTTGCACTTGGCGGCGGGGCTTATGTCTCCGAAGAAAATCGCGCCATCTTGCGCGGACTGGGCAAAACCATTTGGCTCGATTGCCCGCTTGAGATTTGTTTATCGAGAATCGCAAGCGACGGCGCGCGTCCGCTTGCAAAGAGCGCGGATGAGATGCGCGAATTGTTAGATAAAAGATCGTCGGCGTATGCCCAAGCCGATATGGTGTTGAGAGTTGAAAGTAAAAGTGCAGAAGAGATTGCCAGAGAGATTATTGAAGGAATATGGAATTAATCGCTTTATTTTTCCCGGAATGATTTATTGCCGATACCAGGAACGCAAACCCGGCGCGGTGACGCCGAAACCGAATCAGAATCAAATGAAAAGAGCAGTCTGTGTCGTCTTTAATTTAATAGTAATTTCCCTCTTCTTCTCGACCGAAACCAAGGCGCACAAGTTTTATGCCAGCTTCGTAACGTTGAATTACAACCAGCAGGAACAATTAGTTGAGATAACCATAAGAATCTTTCCAGATGATTTGGAAGCGGCGCTGAGCAGGCAAAATAATAAACCGGTTCACCTGGATAAGAGCAAAGCCGTTAGCGCCATGATCATGGCATATCTCAGAAAGACCTTTGAATTGAAGAAAGGCGGAAGATTGTTGCAACTCCGTTGGGTAGGCCTGGATTTAGGTGTTAACTCAGCTTTTTTGTATCTGCAAATGAAGCTGCCCGGAGGACTATCTGGTGTCCATCTACGGAATCATTTTTTATTTGAGATGTTCGACGATCAAACCAATGTCGTCAGCATCAAGTATAACGGCAAACAGCTTGACCACGTTTTTCACCGCAGCGAGGGCGATACGTTCAAGCTCATACCTTAAAACGACAACCCTTTGGCGTCATTATTCTGGACAGAAATGTAAGCGTAAAAATGGCTGATAACGGTTTCAAAATACGTCTGGCTCGTTCGGGTGACTTGCTCCTGATTCAAGATGTCGAACGCGCGGCTGGCAAAATGTTTACCGAAACGGAATTTTCATTCGTTGCCGATGATGAGCCTATGGCGATTGAATCGCTTCGCAGCTATCAAAGTAACGGTCATATCTGGGTTGCCGTTGACGAAGAAGACAAGCCAATAGGTTTTGCGGTTATTGAAATTGTTGATGGCTTAATTCATCTTCACGAAATTTCAGTCCATCCGGCACAGGGTCGCAAGGGGATAGGAAAAAAACTTATTCACAAAGTCTGCGAATGGGCGAAACAAAAAGGGAAGCCTGCGGTGACACTTTCAACATTTCGAGATGTCATATGGAACGCGCCATATTATTCGCGGCTCGGATTTCGGATTTTAGAAGATGCCGAACTAACGGAAGGATTGCGAGTGCTCAGAAAACAGGAGGCGCAGCACAGATTG
>JANMSG010001059.1:0-5851 GCA_031389065.1 Acidobacteriota bacterium
AACGTAAGGCAACCGCGAACCTGCCGAAGAACGCAGGCAATCATGCCATGTCGAAGGCAGCGCAAAACCGCAGCGATGCAGATATCAGCGATGCAGACCAAAAATTGAAAGCGATAAAAGATTATCTCGTGCGCACCAGAATGATTGAGGAAGGACAACCGCTTTCGCGCTTACCTTACACGCGCAAAGAGGCAACGGCAATCGCCTTGCTTGTGCCTGAGGGGCAGCGAAAGATCGCCCTCGATTTCGATGTGAACTACCAGGCAGTGACCAGCGCGGAGTTGGGCGAATATCGTTTCGTGCATTTCGCGACGCACGGCTTGCTCGATGCAGAGCACCCAGAATTATCCGGCATCCTGCTCTCGCTCGTTGATAAAGAAGGTCGTCCGCAACAAAACGGCATACTCCGGCTCGGCGATGTCTACAACTTGAAATTGCCTGTTGATCTGGTTTCCTTGAGCGCTTGCGAGACTGCGTTAGGGAAATTAGTGGGTGGCGAAGGGCTTGTCGGCTTGACTCGTGGCTTCATGTACGCAGGTGCGCCGCGCGTGTTGGCGAGTTTATGGAAAGTCGAGGAAGCGGCTACGGCTGAATTGATGGTGAGGTTTTATGAAGGCGTCTTAGGCAGTCGGCAACTGCGCCCTGCCGCCGCTTTGCGCCAGGCGCAGATCGAGATGTGGCGAAATCCGCAGCGGCGTGCGCCTTACTTTTGGAGCGCTTTCGTGCTGCAAGGCGAGTGGAAGTAGAAGCGCGGCTTGAAAGTGTGAGCCAATCATCGGAAGCATAATAGGTCGTAGGCAAGAAATGTAGAGCTGAGTGTCTAGTCTTCTGCCGTCCTGGTTCGCAGGTCGTTTGGTGAGCGCCAAAAGCTGAGCTGACTTAAATCCGCCGCCATCTTGGACAACTTACAATACATCGCCTGCGTATGCCCTAAATATAATAGTTTATGGATATTTCCTTCCTCACCAAAGAATGGCTCGTCTCCATTCGACAAAAGCTCATAAGATTTTTCGCCGCCGAGCGTTGTCTTGACCCGGACAACTGCGCTGACGAAACCATCTTCAGAGTGGTAAAGGCGATTTCAAAAGGAACCGCGATCTATGTCAAACCGGAAAGCTACATCTACGGGGTAGCTAAATTAGTTGAAAAAGAGTGCCGCAGGAGAAGGATAAAAATAAAAGAGTCGCAGATTGATGAAACCACGCCGGAGCCAGCTTTGCCTGATGATGCTGCTGAAGTTGCGCTGCACCTTTGTTTAGAAAAAGGCTTGCGGAAACTTTCGCCTTTCGAGCGCGCTTTGATCGTCCAATACTACGGAGGAAAGAAATCAGGTGATGATAAGCAGAACCGAAAAGCATTGGCTGATCGGTTGACGATGTCTATACAGTCATTACGAAAGGAAGCTATGAAAATAAGACAGAAGCTTGAATGTTCTATTGCTGCCTTTCTTGGACACTAAAGAGATGTAAGCGACGGTGGCAGAGTTTAGCGTAGAGCGTCCTGGCGATTAAATTTGGCAAGCCGCAAATGGAGCAGATCTCTCAAATCGTCATTAACTATTTGGAAAGGCTATACAAGTTGGCAAACGAATTACCGAATCGCGAAACCTTAATCAAATACCTGCTCGGCGAGCTATCGGCAGAAGAACGCACAGCCCTTGCCGAAGGCTATTTTGCGGATGACGATTGGTTTGATGAATTGCTGGATGTTGAAAACGAGTTGCTCGACCAGTACGCGCGCGGCGCGCTCAACGAAAACGACCGCGAAGCTTTCAGGCTGTACTTGGAGAGGCTACCGGAGGGGCAGCAAAAAGAAGCTACCGCCAAAGCCTTGACTCAATTTACGGATGAAGAGCAAGCGCGGGCACAGCAAATCTTAAACGACTACGTGCCTGCTTCGGTCTCGTGGTGGCAAACGCTGTTGCAGTCTATATCGAAGCCGCAAGCCGGGCTGCAATCCATCGTGGCTATAAGCCTCGTGGTGCTGGCGATAGGTCTCTTATTTTTATTTTTTCAATTCAGGCAACTACGCAATGACAGAGAGCAACTGCGGGCGCAAATTGTCAGCCTTAAAAGAGAGAAGGAATCGCTTGAGCAAAACGCGCAGGCGGACGCCCACAGCGAACACATAAGACTATTGGAAGAACAACTCAAACTTGAGCAAGAGGCAAACGAAGCGCAAGCGCAACAATTGGCAAGTCTGCAACCGACAACCCCCGTAATCGCTTCGTGGATGTTGACATCGGCAGTGCGCTCTGCCAGTAGCCCGGATCAGGTGACGCTGCCGCAGAGAGCGAAGTTCGTTTCCATCACGATGCCGATTGACAGCGGGGAGCAATTTTCGAGCTATCGCGCAATCATTCAAACCACCACAGGCGGAGCGCGCCGCCAACTATCGGGCTTGCGCCCCAAGCAAACGGGCAAAGCGGTTTCCGTAAATCTTCCCGCTAGTTATTTCAAAGAGACAAGCTACAAAGTAACACTCGTCGTGACAGATAAAAATGGGGAAGAGCTTGCCTTGGATTATTACCTCACCGTCGCCAGGCGATAGCTTCGATGCGCCGTCGTGCTCCACTCTTGTCTCGCAGCATCGCAATCCCGCTTAACCAATTCCTTCCTCCCGTGTACCGCAGACTGTCTAGTCTGCGGAGGGCTTTGCTGACTCGAAAATTGATAAAGGACAGGGAAGCGCAGGCAAAAGTATCCTTTTCCTTTCTCAATTTGCTTGAGCCATCCAGCCGCAGACTAGACAGTCTGCGGTAGATCTTGGCTTTCATTCTCTCTTCTTGGCGCAAAATATATACAGCAAGATAAAAAAATTCTTCGCAAGGCGGAGCAATTTTCAAAAACCGGCATTAAGTAAGTGAAGGCGAATCTGTAAAGACAGGTTTCGGGCCCGCCGGATGAACCAGAGATCATCATAACGCGGAGCAACAAATCTTTGTCGGTGTTCCGAGCACCGGCCCGAAATTCTCAAAGACTGCCGACGCCACCATTCCGGAAGTAGTGGCGGCGATATGATCAGTTCCAATTTCAGCGTGAAAAGGAGACCCCCATGGCTACAAAGAAAAAGGCGATCAGAGCATCGTTTCTTGGCTTACTCATTCTTGTCGTACTCACATTGTTCACAACCACTGATAATCTCAAACCGATCAGGCAGCCAAGACTCGCCAGTGTTGAAGATTCAACGCCAGTGAATCCGGCTCCGACGGAAGTTGAGGAGACGACCAAGCAGCAGATCGCAGAGAACTACGGCAAGCTGCCCTTGATCTTTGAGGCCAATCAGGGACAGGCTGACGCAACGGTAAAATTCCTCTCACGAGGCACAGGCTATAACATTTTCTTAACTTCAACCGAGACCGTTCTGATTCTGAAAAACAGTCAAGTTGCTGTAAAGCAGGAAGAATCCACTGGTTTCGACTTGCCGCATCTTGCTGGGCGCCCATCGTTCAGTAGTGGAGCCGTGATACGAACCAGACTCGTTGGTGCTAACGGCAACTCAACTGTGATGGGAACTGGAGAAACAGCAACCAAGGCAAACTACTTCATCGGCAATGATCCAAAGAAGTGGCGGACGGACATCCATACCTACACTCACGTCAAGTATCGAGAGGTATATCCAGGGGTGGATCTAATCTATTACGGCAACCAGCGCCAGCTAGAGTATGACTTCGTGGTTTCCCCTGGTGCTGACCCTTCGGTAATTAAGCTGACCTTTGAAGGACCCGACAGAATCTCGATTGATAAACAAGGAAACCTTGTTCTGGAGACTACTAGCGGGACGGTGCTACAACTAAAACCATTGATCTATCAAGAAGTAGATGGCCTCAGAAAGAAAATCTCTGGCGGGTATGCGCTCAACGATAATCAGACGGTAAGTCTGTACGTGGATTCCTATGATGCTGGCAAACCCTTAGTGAACGATCCAGTACTGAGCTACTCCACATTCCTTGGCGGGATCGGTCACGATTTCGCCAAGGATGTTGCAGTTGATGGTTCAGGCAATGCTTACGTGACAGGCTATACACAGACCGTAAGTTTTCCCACAAGTGTAGGCGCTTTTCAAACCGGGTTCGGAGGCAGCAGCGTTTCAAAGAGCAGCAATGCCGGAGGCCTTTGGAATGGAGCCAGCAGCGGGATAGCCAGCACTGCTATACACGTTCTTGCCATCGATCCCACAAACCCTTCTACGCTCTTTGCCGGGACTGACGTGGGTGTGTTTAAGACCACTAACAGCGGCACATCCTGGAATGCCACAGGCCTGAACAGTGCCTTTATTGTTAGAGCCCTGGCGATTGATCCGGCAACACCGACGACCATATATGGCGGAACCGATAGTGGCATGGTTAAGAGCACCAATGGCGGAACGACGTGGGCTGGTATCAATGCTGGTCTGACTAACACATTTGTTAAAGCCATTGTGATTGATCCAACAACCCCATCCATCCTTTATGTTGGCACGAGCGGGGGTGGCATCTTCAAAACGACCAACAGTGGAATTAATTGGAACACCAGCAGCACTGGACTAACCAGCTCAGTTATCACTGCATTGGCCATTGACCCAGTAACTCCCACCATAATCTATACGGGCGCTGGTGGCTTATGCAAAAGCACTAATGGAGGGAGTAGCTGGAGCGCTAGCAACACAGGCATAACTAGCTCGGTAACTGGAGCCATTGTTATCGATTCGTCGAATCCATCCATTCTTTACGTTGGAGCGTCTTTCGCCGGAATCTTCAAGAGCACTAACAACGCAGCCACCTGGAGTGCGAGCAATACGGGTTTCTCAACCAATGCAAGCGTAAGTGCCGTGGTCATCGATCCTACGAACCCATCAACGCTCTATGGTGTTACCAGCGGTAATGGCATCTTCAAGAGCATTAACTCAGGAGCTACCTGGACTGCAATAAATAACGGTCTGGTCAGCAATTTTCTTAATACTATCGTGATTGATCCTGTAACGCCGTCCAATATTTATGTCGGTGCAGACGTCAGTTTCGACGCCTTCGTGGCAAAGTTCGATCCCACGGGTTCCCTCGTCTATTCTACTTACCTTGGTGGGGGTAACTTAGATCAAGCGTTTGGCGTTGCAGTAGACAGCTTTGGCAACGCCTACCTAATTGGCACGACTACATCCATCAACTTCCCAACAATGAATTCGTTCCAAAGCAATCTTAATGGATCGCAGGATGCTTTCATCGCGAAGTTAAATGCTGCCGGCAACGCCCTCATTTATTCTACATATCTCGGCGGCACTAGCTTTGAATCAGGCAAAGATATAGCTGTGGATGCGTCTGGAAACGCCTACATTATCGGTAATACGGCTTCATCTAACTTTCCAACGGCAAATGCCTTTCAGCCTGCCGCTGGTTCAGTATCAAATATTGCCACCTGTTTCGTTACAAAGCTTGATGTCACAGGTAACGCCCTTGCTTATTCCACCTATTTGGGTGGCAGCGGCGTGGATTCTGCCGGAGGAATAGCGTTGGACGCCTCTGGCAGCGCCTATGTAACAGGTAGCGCTCGTTCCACGGACTTCCCTACACTAAACGCATTTCAGTCGTCCAAGGGTAACTTATCTGATGCCTTCATAACCAAATTCAACGTCACGGGTTCGGGTATTGTCTACTCCACATACTTGGGCGGTGGATCTGATGATAAAGGTAGAGGCATTGCCGTAGATTCTCTTGGTAGTGCTTATGTTACAGGGGTAACCCAATCAACCAACTTTCCTACAATGAATGCGTTCCAGTCTACTCTGCGAGGCTTTGGGGATGTGTTTGTCACGAAGCTGAACGGTTCAGGCTCCGCTCTCGTTTATTCGACTTACATCGGAGGTACTGGCGGAGAAG
>JANMSG010001097.1:0-9802 GCA_031389065.1 Acidobacteriota bacterium
TATTCCAGGTCGTAGTACGGACTAATAATCGCGTGATTGACAATCCAGAAATAGGCTTGGCGCAGTTTTTCATCAAGCGCGGACTGTTGCATCTGGGGAGTTTCACCTGCCAACAGTGGTCCCGCGTAAAGGTCTGAAACATCGAATTTCTTTTTCGCCTTCTCGGGCTGCGGATTGGTTGGTGAAGCGGATATTTTGGCAAAGGGTTTATATTCGGAAGTCATCAGCTACGATTATCTAGGCGGTGATGTGAATGTCAAGATTTTCTGCGGCTGAATTGATAATAAGATTTTTATCAATATGCGACAGCTTGAATACAATAAATCAGCAGCGTATTCTGACAGGCATAAGGATATAGCTCTCCTAGATGATTTGTGGAGCAGGTGAAGTAGCGTAGACTGTCTAGTCTGCGCAAGTCTTGCGCCAAGAATGACTTAAAAAGCCAGCGGGACTTCGTTCCAGTCAACCGCAGACTAGACAGTCTACGGTACATTCAGGATTCCTATAGATTATGAGCAACTCTATCTTGTCGCGCATTGAATGAAGATATAAATCAACTGATTCTCATTGCTCATTGGTCAGAGCAACGATGTCTTGCGTCGATTTGCTACGGGCGACGACGAGTTGTTTGCCGTCGGGCGAGAAGACGAAGTTGTTGGTGCGTTCGCCCGTGAACTCCAAAAATAACTTGCGTTTGCCGTCGAGAGGCTGTTTCCAGATTCCTTTATAAAGGTGATCGAGATAGTAAAATGCTTTGCCGTCCGCCGTCCAGCGCGGAAACGAGCGGCTGATGTCGTAACATTTTTCGGGCGCGTCCGCTCCGACCGGCGCGACGCAGGTTTGAACAGTCTTTATGTTGTAATAACTGAAAGCCATTTGCTTGCCGTCGGGCGAAACGCTTGCCAGCCCAGCCGTATCTATTTTGCTAAATTGTTCGGACTTGCCGCCTTCAATCGAAACTTGCCACAATGTCGAGGAAGGTGTCCAACGCGAATAAATCACGAAACGACCGTCAGGTGTAATAGACGGACTAAATCCGCCGTCATCGGTCAATTGAGTGGCATTTGCGCCGTCCGCGTCCATCCGCCAGATGTTACTAACTCCGTCGCGCCCCGCATGAAAGAAAATGTAGCGTCCGTCCGGCGAAACCATCGGCTGACTGCAAGAATCGTTTCCGGCAGAGTTTTGCGTGAGTTGTTTTTGATTCGCGCCGTCCGCGTCAATTTTCCAGATTTCCCACTTGCCGCCCGCGTTTGTCGCATAGACGATTTTGCCGTCCGGTGTCCACGAAACGCCCGTCGCGTCGGTCATCAAGTTTCGTCCAAACGTGATTTGTTTCGCCTGACTTTTGTCGCCACTCGCGGGAAAAATCCATAAATTTCCGGGGTTTTCCTCTTGCGTTGTGATGATGGTTTTCCCGTCCGCCGTAACTGTCAATTGGACATAATTACTTAAATCATTGGTGATACGCCGCCATATTCCGGTTGAAATCGTGTATTTATAAATTTGTCCGCTAGATGATTTGTCGCCGCTGATGACGAGCAGATTGTCGCCATCCGGCAGCCAGGCAACAGCGTCAATCCAACTCCAGCCCGCTTCGGGTTTAATCAACGAAATTTCTGCGCCGTCGGCAGCGCGGAAAATTCTAATATTCCAATTTGATTTTCCGTCCGAAGTCGTTCCGCCCGTGCATGCGATCAGGCTGCCGTCGGGCGACCACGCCGTTGATTGACTCCACATTCCAAACCATTCGTCTGGTTTGTTGACCGCCACTTTGCGTTCGCCCGTGCCGTCCGTGTTGGCGACGATTAAGGCGAACTCGCCCGTTTCGACTTTGTTGCGAATAAAAGATAATTGTTTGCCGTCGGACGAAAGCGACAAATCAGTTTGGGTGTTTTCGGCTATTTTTTGTTGAACCACGCCGCCAAAAAGCGACATTTTCACTATCTCGTTTTTTTTGTCTTTGAGGTTGCGTCCAATATAAATGTAATTGTTGTCGGGCGAAATTCCTCCCACAAAGCTACCTATCGTTTCAGAATCCGGTACGATTTTGACATTGCTGTCGGTCGCCGTATTTTTAAGCCAAAGCGCACCCTTTTTGTCGGTATAGGCAATAAACTTCCCATCGGGTGACACTTTTACGCCCGTTATGTCGCCGCTTTCCGAATGACGTTTGAGTTTGAAAGTTTCAAACGGCGCGGCGGCAGAATTTTTAGCACCGGAGGAATTTAGACTTGGAACAAAATTTTTGACGGCGAAAGCTACTGCGCTGAAAACAAGGACGGACGCAAACGCCAGAATCAGCCAATTTCGCCGCCTATGATTGGCTTTGGGTTCGATAGTTTCTTCTTCGATAACGGTGTGCGTTCTGGTGTGTGTGGCAAGTAAAAGTGCAGGTTCGGCGGATGATTTTATCTTACCGTTAAAACGATAGCCGCGCCGCGCGAAGGTTTCAATAAAAGGCTGCCCGTCGGCACAATTTCCGAGCCTTTTTCGCAACAGATAAATGTTTTGCGTCAAATTTGCGTCTTCGACAAACGACCCCGCCCATAAACGATTCATCAACTCGTCTTTCGAGACAACTTCGCCGTGCCTCTCAACCAGCGCAACCAGCGTTTCGACGACCTTCGGTTTGAGCGCAATCGTCTTTGCCTGTTTATAAAGCATCAGGTGCGCGGCATCGAGGCGAAAATCTTCAAACTCGTAAATGTAATTATTTTGCGAATTAGGCGCGGTGAGATTTTGTTGATAAATAATTGAAGATTTGTCTGAAGACATTTTCTCGCTCTCCGAACTATGGTTTTCAACGAAAAGGCAAAAGGATTTTTGCCAGCGGTTGTTTGAAAATAGAGTATACGGCTGAAATCAAAATTGAGCTAAAGCTTTTCCGAAGGAAAATATGCCAACCAAGAAAAAACGCATTGAAATTGTCAGCGAAACCTCGACGCTATTAATTTTGAAAAATTCAAACATTGGCGCACGGCAAGGTTGGTGCGAGCAATGCGGGGCGGAAGTCATCTGGATTGCGCCGACGGCAATCGGCATGTTCGGCATTTCCGATTCATCGGAAATCGGCGCGGTTCATACAAACGGCGATAAGGTTTGTTCTCGTTCGCTGATTCAACAAATAAAAAAAGGAGAAACACAATGAAAATACAAAGTAAATCAACAAAATTGTTCGTCATTCCGGCGCTGCTCGTTGTGGCGATTATTCTATCAATGGCGGTTCCCGGTCGGGCGCAGAAAGTAAGCCCGCAGGTTCAAGACAACAGCATCGGCTACAGCACAGGCTTAATCGGCATCGCGCCGGGGCAAAGCGTCCGCCTGGCGGCAGTCAATGAGGGCAAACTGACCATTCCCTTTCAATTCCGAATCGTTGATGATCAGGGATTTCCTCTGATCCTAGACAACGGATTATTGCCTCCCGGCAACGCCGTTTATAGAGACTTTGAGTTTGAGGGCAACTTTAACGGTCTTAAAATAAATGGACAAGTTCGCGTCGGCAGCGATAAAGAATTGAAAGAACTAGCCCCGTCCTTGCAGGTGATTGATGCGGCATCTGGCAAAACTGTTTCGGTTTTAAGCAGCGGCAACTTTAGGAGTTTCTCAAAAATGTTCAATCCGCCGACGCCTATGCTCGCAATGATTCAGGAAGTAAGCCCGCAGGTTCAAGACAACAACATAGGCTACAGCCCAGGCTTAATCGGTATCACTGCGGGGCAAACCTTGCGAGTGGCAGTAGTCAATGAGGGCAACCTGACCATTCCCCTTGAATTCCGAATCCTTAGCGATAAAGGACTGCCTCTGTTCTTGTGTGATGCCTCCGTGCCTCCCGGTAAATCGGCTTTTATAGAATTTGAATATTTCGGTAAAGGTGACCGTCTTGAACTGAACGCCCAAGTTCGCGCCGGCGGCGATAAAGCATTAAAAGAACTGAATCCTTCGCTACAAGTGATTGATACGGCATCCGGCAAAACTCTTTCAGTTTTAGGTGGCGGCAATTTTAACAGCTTCACAAAAATGTTTGATCCGCCGCAACAATTTTGAGCATATACGGCGCATAGTATACCAATCTGGCTCTTCCAACCAAGGCTCTGCGGCAGCCGCTCTTTCTGACCAACTACGCAGAGCCCTTTCTTGATAGACCATATCCGATCAGCCTATGGCCGTGACCATACTGAAAGGTCACGTTCAATTAACCCAAAGGAGAACCCTATGAAGCTCAAGCTTCGCAACTCAATTCGTCTTACTTTGCTCATCACCTTGATGTTCAGTCTCACCTTGCTCTCCACACGCCTGAAGGCCGACACCGGAAGTTGCGGCGGGGAGACCACGACCTTGCCGTTCACTGATGTGATGGCGAGTCCCTTCTTCTGTCAGATCGCCTCGGCTTACTTTACCGGGCTGACCAATGGCACCACGGCGACGACTTACAGCCCAACTCAAAATGTCACCCGCGAGCAGATGGCAGCATTTATCACGCGCACCATGGATCAGGCGCTCAAGCGCGGCAGCCGTCGGGCGGCGCTCAAGCAATTTTGGACGCCGACATCTACTGATGGCATCGGGTTGACCACGGTGGGAATTACTCCACAATTGGTCGAATCAGACGGAGCCGACCTCTGGGTGGCGAATTCCGGGAGCAACACAGTCTCGCGGGTTCGAGCAAGTGACGGGAAGCTGCTGGAGACCTGGACCGGGGCAACCTCTGCCACTGGCGTGCTGGCGGCGAAGGGAATGATATTCGTGACCGGGAACACAAGCCCCGGAAGCCTTTACCAAATCGACCCCATAGATCCCAATCTCGCCATCGGACCGTTGACCATCGCTGTTGGGAATTCGCCGGCCGGAATAGCTTTCGACGGAGCGCGAATCTGGACGGCTAACGTTGGCGGGTCTGTCTCCATTGTGACGCTCAACCCGGTAAGCGTTAGTACTGTCACGACGGGATTCAGTTCGCTCCGTGGGATTGTGTATGACGGAACCAATATGTGGGTCACAGATCAAAACGCTGGTATGCTATTTAAGCTCGACTCAACCGGCGCCATCATCCAATCGGTGACGGTGGGGATCACCCCATTCTTTCCGGTTTTCGACGGCACAAACATCTGGGTGCCCAACTTTAGCTCGCTCTCTATCACGGTGGTTCGCGCATCGACGGCGGCAGTCCTCGCTACGCTGACCGGCAACGGCATGAATGGCCCGCAGACCGCAGCCTTCGATGGCGAGCGCATACTGGTGACCAACTTAAACGGAAACAGCGTCTCGCTGTGGAAGGCGGCAGACCTGACGCCGCTAGGCTCTGTTAGCACGGGCGCAAATACCAATCCGTTTGGAGCTTGCAGCGATGGTTTGAACTTCTGGATCACGCTAAATGACCCGGGTAAGCTGGCGCGCTTCTAAAGCGCTGCTGACCAATTAGTTCGCTCTCGGGTAGAAAATTGAAAGAACTTGAGTAGGGGCAGCCCTCGTGGCTGCCCGGATTTTGCGAAGCAAAATGATGGTTCATCGCCTGCGGCGATCCGGGCAGGGACAAGCCCAGCCCCTACTTAAAACATCAACAAACTTACTTTCCAGTGTAATAAGTAATGCTGATGATTTTTTTGTCATCAATTGCCACTCGCTTCAGCTAATGGAAGGATGGAAATAAAAAGACAGGCTTTAGCCGAATAACCAAATGAAATTTCTTCCTAATGGCTTTAGCTAAAGCCGATTGCCTTATGCTGAACTTATCCACCAGCTAAAGCGAGTGGCAATTTATCAAGCATTACTTTTGGTTCACTACCCTTTTGTTTTGTACTCAACTTGATCTGCTGCGCCGTCGAAAAATTCAAAACGGCTGGCGAATAATTCGATTCTGCGACGCCGCGGATCAAGCATTCCCACGTCGAGGACTTCGCTTTATCCTTTCACATTCAATTTATAGAGAGACCAGGGACGATTGGTATTGGCAGTTGCCGTAATACGAATATAACGGGCACGAACAGAATTGAAGTCAGCGACCGAGCGACCACGCTCGCCTGCTCCTTCAAAGACGATTTGCCAGCGATTCCCGTCCAGGCTTACTTCAACTTTATAGCGTCCGGGGAAATCTCTCGCATCCGGATCGTGGACTTGTATGAAGCGAGACACCGTGTAGCTACCTCCTAAATCCACCTGAATCCAGCTGCCAACATAATTCTGTTTTTCCGTTGTCGCTTGCGTTGTATTGTTGTTGTCAACGACAGCATTGATATTTGACAGCCCTTGCGACGTAATATTCCTGATATTGCGAAATACAAGACTATCATCGTCATCCTTATCTACAACATCTACGTCACGGTTTGTGCGAAGCTCATCAATTGACCACCCATGTGTGTTATCTCGACTACGTAAAGCTGTGATTTTCACGTAGCGTGTGACCACGGGGTCGAAACGCGCGACCGTACGATTTGGCTGACCTTTACCACGAAAGACCTCGCGAAATTTGCTTTCATTGCGCTCTTTACTCACTTCAATTTTGTACTCGGCAGGATACTCTTCCAACCTGCTGCCGTGAACTTGAATAATGCGTGATAGCTCAAACTCGCCGCCTAAATCCCAAACGAAATACATCCCTGTGTAATCAGGTGTGCCGCTCATACTAAACGTACCTGTTTTATTGTCCAAGGCAGCGCGCAAATCCTTGAGTTCCTTTGATACGGCAGGAGATTCTTTATCAGGAACGCGCTCAGGTTTTGCCGGAATCGTGCGCGGGGATTGACCTGGGTCTATACCGGCACGCAATTCTGCTATCGCCCAATCCTGGTTGTAATCTTTATTGTTTTCGGTTGCGGTTACACGAATGTAGCGAGCGCGAATGGCTTCAAATTTCGCTTTGCTCTCGCCACGTTGCCCTTTGCCTTCAAAACCCAACATCCAGGGACCGTTGGCGGAGGCAGCTACTTCAACTTTGTAAGCGCCAGGAAAGTGTGTAGGCCAATGACCGTGATCCATTGAAACCCCTATGATGTTTTGTTCATTGCCTATATCAACGGTTACGCTCATTCCTGCATAATTCACTTTTTCTGAATATGCGCGAGTGTCTTTTCGGTCATCATAGGTGGCTCGCAAATCAAGTAAGTCACCGGAAACGTTTGCCGGTAACATAGCGCGCGATTGAACGGTCTGCTGCGCAGATGCTCCAGCGTTTACTGTCAATAGGATCGCTAATGAAAAGGCTGATAAATATAAGATTGATTTAAATTTGGTTATCATCGTTCACTCCTTCGTCTTGGTATTGTTTAAAGATTGACTTATGCGATGACAACGGGATGTAAGCTAGTTGCACAATTATTTTAACAGCAAAAGGGCGCATCAACCAATATCAATGGTTTCATCAAATCAATTCTTCGGTTTGCAAAAAAATCAGCCTCGTAGAGGCGACCTGTTTATAGAAAGTGCTATTGAAACCCTGTCTGTAGCTCCAGCAGAGCGACTTGTTATTGCATCACAACAAGGGGTCGCTCCGTTGGAGCTACCGATTCATGTCCATCCTACTTTCTATAAATAGGTCGCTCTTACAGAGTTAAGGGTTTAAACGGCTCTGAAAAAGACCGTGGAGGTGCAATCTCAAACTCACTGTTTAATGAGCACGTTTCATTTATTTGAAGGAGAATTTCATACGTCCGCTCCACAATCGCGGATGCCCGAAGTGAGTGCCTTCAAAAGGGCTGCCAAAATTGTATGCGAATCGTTTGTTGGCCAAATTCTGCGCGTCAATTTGTAGAGTGATGGTCAAGGGTTTTTCTCTCATCAATTCTGCACCAATTGAAAAATTTAAAACTGTGTAAGGCTTCACTCTGGCACGCTCAAAATTCACCAGATCTGCGCCTCGTGAAACTTTTAATTCTTCCAACCGTTCTTGTTCAACTTCCAGAGGAACGCCACTTTCGTGACGGCCTGAAAACGAAGCCCAGACGCCGCTTCGCTGATGCTCATAGATTACGCCGAACGCACCGACATTGCGTTGGTCGTGGTCAGGAATAAAGCGCACACCTTCGCCAATCTCTTTGAATTCGTCCGTCAAAAACAAGCCGCCGTTAATCGGCCCGGTTTGCAAGATGCGTTGATTCGTAAAGCTTAGATAGCCCGAAAAGCCGAGCCTTTGCGCTACATCGATTCGCAGATCAACTCCGCGCGCAAAGCCTTTCGCAACGCTGTTCGGAAAAATTACCGTAGTATTGAAAAAGACATTCGGGTCATCGAAGTTGTGAAAATTACGATACCAGTACGCGGCATCAAGTTTGATCAGTCCGAACACATCCTGCGCGAAACCTGCTTCATATGCCGAAGCCTTTTCTGCACGAATCAACGCGCCGCCGCCCGATTCATCCGCAAAAGGTGAAAGCATTCGTGCCTGCTCGGAATCTGCCAACAGGAGGTTTTCAATTTGTGGAGGCATGAACAGACGATTGAACGAGGCTCGCATCGCTGTCCTGGTTTTCGGGAAATAATAGACAGCGCCTATGCGCGGACTGAGTTGAAAATCAGAGACATTGAGATTGAAATAATCGTAACGAACTCCCGCGTTGATGGTGAAATTTTTCAGAGGTGAAAAAGCGTCCTGTGCATAAGCAGAAATTTGCTGCCCAACTTTTCGTTCATGGAAAACAAACGGATTATCAAGGTCAAAATCTAAAGCCGCATTACTCACCTCTTGCTCTTCGGCTTCTTCTTCGTCCGTGATGGCGAAGGTGAAAAATTCATCCGGCGCAACACGCATCGCTTCAACGCCAGCCTTGAAATTGTGACCGCGCATTGAACGAGTGATGCTCGCAATCAAGCCGTAGCGCGAATGATTCCTAACTTGACTGGCAAAAATTGGCGTATCGAATAGGCTGCCAAACAAACGTGATTCGAAATCACGGCGAAAGCCCGCTATGTTTGTCACCGTGTTTGCAGACCAAATGTGCTGCCAACTGACGGTCTGGCTGTTGTCACGCAGTTCCTGGCGCTGGCGTTGCCCCGCCACTTCTTGTTCCGAACGATTCGGCACGCGCAAATCTGTGCCGTTCGCCGCGATGTTAATAAGCAAAATATCTTTGGCAGTCGGATGCCAATCGCTTCTTACGTTGAACTTTAGAGCGCCGCCGCGGTTGTTAAAATTGCGGTCGTCAACAGGGTCTAGGAAACGATTCGAGCGATTGGCGGACGAGCTCAAAAACAGTCCTACATTGCGCTTGATGTTACCGCCAAAACTCATCGCGATCTCTTTGGTGTTGAAACTGCCGATGCCCGAACTTAGACTCCCCCGCCAAGGTGTATCTATGCCGGATTTTGGTTGAACTGTCACGACCGCGCCAGACCGTCCACCGAATTCCGCGGGGATATTGCCGGTGATGATTTCGAGAGAAAAAATCATCTCTGCATCGGGCGAACTGGCAAATACCGAATCCATGCGGTCAACGGTTGGAATGCCATCTATGACGTAGAGGATGCCGTCATCCACGCCGCGAACATGCAGCAGTCCGTTGTTTTCAGTAGCCATTCCGGGAGTTGTGGCAAGAAGGCTTTGCAGTCCGCGACTGCGTGAGGCGCCGGGCAATCGCCCGATGAAGTTTTCATCAAGCTTGTACTCTGTACTTGTCGATTCTTTTTCGATGAGTCCATCTTTGTTGGTGACGGTCAATGAATCGCTTGCACCGGCAACCGACAGTTTGATTTCTAATTTGACTGGCAGATTCGAGCGCACGCTGATACTCTGCGCCGATGCTTGAAAGCCGCTTGCTTCAACGCGCAATCTGTATTGAGCAAAAGGAACATTGTTGAAGATGAAAGCCCC
>JANMSG010001119.1:0-3335 GCA_031389065.1 Acidobacteriota bacterium
TGAGATTGAATAAATATCCAGAGGCCATCAACGCGCTCAGCAAATTGATTCAAAGAGAGCCTCAACATCGCATGGCATACACCATGCTCGGATTGTGCTATGAAGGCTTAGGAAACAAAGAGCAAGCCCGTGCAAACTTTCAAAAAGCCATTGAGGTTGCGCCTCAAGAAACCTATACCAATACCGCGCGCGAACATTTAGCGAAGCTGTAGGAATTTGCCGAGCCGCGGCGATGCAGCGATGCGGCGGGAACATTTCCGGCAGGAATATTTTATAGATAAACTGTCACCGCTTCACCGGGTTGCTTGTGACTGTGCGGCGATACCATTTCCGCATCAAACCAATTTTAAAACCACAATGAAACCAGCCGCAGATCAAATTTTCTTCACAGGGACGGTGGGTTTTAATTCATCAATACCATCTGTTTTTTCGTAAACCACTTTCTCTAAAAACAAGCCTGAAGGCGGAGCCGTGTTCGCCGCGACATCAAAAATAGTTTTCTTATCGTTGCGACGCGGATTCAATAATTCGGAAAAATCTTCAATGCTGAGTTTGCCGCGCCCGACCCCAACCAGTGCGCCAACAATCCTGCGCACCATCTTCCACAAAAAGTGCGACGCGCCGATTCGAAACAAGATCAAATCGCCATCTAGCTTTAGCTCGACAGAAGTAACAACGACAACCGTGCTGCGCTCATCGTCCCGCGTTTCACAAAACGCCTCAAAGTCATGCCGCCCGAGCAAAAGCTTTGAGGCTTGTTGCATCTTTTCGAAATCAAGGTTGTCGCGCACCCACCAAACAAATTTTTTGCCAAACGCTGAACGCCTCTTTGAAATTTGATAGAGGTAGAAGCGCGCAATGGCATCGTGGCGGGCGCTGAAATTGTTCTGCACTTCTTCAACCTTCAAGACATTTATGTCTGCTGGCAAGCGATCATTCAAAGCGTATAAAACTTCCGTAGGAGTAGCAGGCTTGGCAACTCTTAGTCTGGCGACTTGCCCTAAAGCGTGAACCCCCGCGTCAGTCCTTCCTGCGCCTCCTAACTCGGCGGGGGATTTGAAATAATCTTCGGCTGCCTGTCGCAATTCTCCGTAAATCGCTCTGGCGTTCTTCTGCTCCTGCCATCCGTGATAACGTGTTCCTTCATACTCAAGCGTTAATTTCCAAGTCGGCATATTTTTCCTTCTCTTCAAAGTTTCCATCTGAGCTTGAAGCACAAACTCAAGGCTGTCAATGATCGCTCACAAATCAGCTTCAATAGTTTGGCAATTCAGTTTGTTGAAGTTCGGAGGTACGCTCATAGGCTAATGGCATGAAGCATCTGCACCATTTCACGCTTAAAGGCGGAACTCTGAACGGTCGGCTTACTTATTTTCGTTTCAGGTTGACTCAGGTTTTCTGCATAGATATTATAGACATTGTTTACTTTTACTTAATTTTTATAGGCAAAATGACACTGGACTCTATAGATTATAAGCTCATAGAGATATTGCAAAAGAACGCGCGCATCACGCAACTCGAACTTGCCGCAGAGGTGGGGCTTTCTCAACCGGCTGTCGCAGAGCGTATGCGAAAACTAGAGCAGGAAGGTGTAATCAGAGGATACGCGGCTCAGGTGAATGCGCGAAAACTCGGTAAAGACATTACCGCTTTCATAGGAGTTGGCATCAGCCACCCGAAATTCAATCCGGCGTTTGCCAAGAGAATCTCTGCCATGCCTGAAGTGCTGGAGTGTCATCACGTCACCGGGAAGGACTCCTATCTTCTCAAAGTCAAAATCGAAAATACAGAGAAGCTCGACGAATTACTCTCTGTGAAGTTGCGAACCATTCCGGGCGTCACACGCACGCAAACGACCCTTGTGCTATCATCCGTTAAAGAAGGCATGGGCATCCATACAACAATGGAAAAATCGAATCCACAATTCCACATCGTCTCGAAGACCAAGCGGATTGTTTGACACGACAAAATCATCTATCTCTTATCAATACGAAGGAGCCTCTTTCATGACTGACCAAGAATCGGTAGCCGTAGCAATCGCAGAGGATGCAATAAAAGCGACAAGTGATTCACACAATGCTCTAACATTTCGTTTTGCAAACAGAATGTCGCGCATAGGAGTGTCAGCCGTACGCGAAATTTTAAAAGTCACGGAACGACCCGAAATCATCTCCTTTGCGGGCGGGCTTCCCGCACCTGAGCTTTTCCCTGTTGAGGTCATAGCCCGCGCTCACGCAGAAGTCTTCGCAACAAGCGGCAATGCCGCTTTGCAATACAGCACAACAGAAGGCTGGCTTCCTCTGAGAAATTGGATTGCCGACAGAATGATTTCGCAAGGCATAGAGACAGATGCTGATCGCATTCTAATCACCAACGGTTCGCAACAAGGCATTGATTTAGTCGCCAAAGTTTTTCTCGACAAGGGAGACAAAGTTATTGTTGAGAACCCTTGTTACATAGCAGCGCTACAGGCTTTCAATGCCTATGAAGCCGAGTTCGTTGCCCTCGATAGCGACGAGGACGGCATGAAAGTTGACAATCTGGAAAGAGCCATTCAGGAATCGAATGCGAAGTTGATTTATCTGGTGGCGAATTTTCATAACCCCAAAGGAACCACACTCGCGCTTGAACGAAGAAAAAAATTGATAGAGCTTTCGCGTCTCTACCGCATACCGATTCTTGAAGACAATCCGTATGGAGAGTTGCGATATAGAGGCGAACCCGTTCCGACGCTTGCTTCGATGGACAAAGACGGATTGGTTATTCATTTAAGCACATTTTCAAAAACCCTCAGTCCAGGGCTAAGAATCGGTTGGATCGTTGCCGCCGCCGAAATCATTCAGGAGTTGAATGTCTGTAAGCAGGCTGCCGATTTGCACACCAGCACAATTGCCCAGCGCGCGGCCGCAAGAGTTCTGGAATCTTTCGATTACGATGCTCATATCGCAGGGTTATGCAGGGTCTATGGCGAACGCTGCGAGACCATGATTTCTGCAATCGAAACGCATTTCCCTTCTGAAACGAAATGGACAAAACCGGAAGGCGGATTATTTTTGTGGGTAGAGTTGCCCGAAAATGTCAATGGCACAAAGCTGCTAGATGCTGCTTTGCAAGAGCGAGTCGCTTTCGTGCCCGGCGCACCCTTCTTCGCGAAAGCAGCCAGAGAAAACTTCATACGTTTGAATTTTTCAAACAGCAAGCCTGAAAAAATCTCTGAAGGAATCGCCAGGCTTGGCAAGGTGATGAAGGAACAAATCAGGTAGGTAGTAAGGCAAAAGGCAAAGCTAATATAGAGCCGCGAGTTTACCTTTATTGATCTACCCAAAAACTTTTGC
>JANMSG010001146.1:0-28328 GCA_031389065.1 Acidobacteriota bacterium
TGATCGCGCTCAGAATAATCAACAAAGAAATTTAACTCTTCAGATGTGCGACCAATCAACTCTTCGCGCCTGGCAAGCAGAGCCATCGCGAACGCATCGTTGACGTCAATAAAACGGCCTCCTTCGAGGGTGCTGATGCACATAGGCGTGGGGCTCAGGTAAAAGGCTGTAGAGAAACGTTCTTCGGAAGCCTTCAAGGCACCCTCTTCGTGTTTGCGTTGGGTGATGTCGTTTAACACGGTGAGCGCGCAAGCATCGCCTCCTAAGGTCATGGCTTCGGAGGAAGCGAGAAAGGTTCGCACCTCGCCATTTTTTCTGCAATATCTGACTTCTATATTGTCAAGCCGGCCATCTTTCTTGAAGCCATTGACTATTTTTTGACGATCTTCTTCCGTCGCCCATAGGTTGAGCTCGGTTCCGGTCTTGCCGATTACTTCTTCAAGCGGAAGACCGGTAACCTTCAAGAAGCTATCATTGACAGCAATATATTTTTCGTCTTGGACGGAAACAATGTGCATGGGGAGCGGGCTCAGGTTGAAGGCTTTCGAGAAGCGCTCTTCGGAAGCTTTCAAGGCTTCTTCGGCGCGCTTGCGTTCCGTAATGTCGTTTAATACGGCAAGAAAACACGGATCATTTTCTATGTTTATGGTTTCGGCTGAAAGCAAGATGGTTCGGATAGCGCCGTCTTTTCTACGATACCGGCCTTCCAGATTATAGATTCTCTGCTGTTGGGTCATCAATTGTAAGCCCATCTGACGATCCTTTTCTTTGACCCATAAGTTCAGTTCGTTGCTGGTCTTGCCGATGGCTTCTTGGCGAGAGTAACCTGTGGCTTTTAAGAAGCTGTCGTTTACATCAATGATTTTTCCTCCCTTGAGTGAAATCAAGCTCATCGGCAGCGGGCTCAGGTTAAAGGTTTTCGAGAAGCGTTCTTCGGAAGCTTTCAAGGCTTCTTCGGCGCGCTTGCGTTCCGTAATGTCATTGATGACGGAGAGCGCGCAAGGCTTGCCGTCCAAGGTGATCATTTCCGACGAGCCTAAGCCTGTTCGTATCTCCCCATCCCTTCTGCGATACTGGATTTCGAGATTATGAAGTCTTCCGGTTTCGTTGAAGATTTTGAAAGTCTTTCTGCGCTCTTTTTTGGACACCCACAAATTCAATTCGTCCCCGGTTTTGCCGACCATCTCTTCGCGTGTGTAACCTGTGCTTTTTAAAAAGCTATCATTCACATAAATATACCGGGTGTCTTCAAGAGAGAGAATGTGCATGGGGAGCGGGCTCAGGTTGAAGGCTTTCGAGAAGCGCTCTTCGGAAGCTTTCAAGGCTTCTTCGGCGCGCTTGCGCTCCGTAATATCCTGAACCAGAGAAGCGACGCCTATGACATTTCCTTGTTCATCTATGAGAGGTGTGTTGTACCATTCGCAAATAATTGTGCGCCCGTCTTTGGTAAGGTTCTCATTGCTGTTGCGTTCGCCGCCCGTTTTCGCCAGCAGGTCTTGCCAAACCTGATCTACGTGTTGTTTGGCGGATTCGGGAAGGATTAAATCTATTGCCTTTCGTCCCATCGCCTCTGTTTTGTTGTATCCGAAAATGGTTTCTGCCGAAGGGTTCCAGTAGGTGACTTCAAAGAACTTGTTCCATTCAATGACTCCGAGCGGAGTTTGTTGCAGGTGACGCGATAATTTTTGTTCGGAGGTTCGTAAAGCGTCTTCCGCAAGCTTGCGCTGGGTGATGTCGCTGATCGAAGATAAAACAAATTCTTCGCCGTTGGCTTCGATGATTTCTGCCGCAATTAAACCGAAGCGCATATCGCCGAATTTCGTGTGAAAATCGGTTTCCAGATTGTGAATCTTTTTGCGCTGGCTGAGCAGTTTCAAAAATAGCACTTTGAGGTCGGGATTCGCCCAGGTATTCAATTCATCAGGGGTTTTCCCGATGACTTCATCATAGGTGTACCCGGTGATTTTCAAAAAACTATTGTTCACCTCCACGTAGCGGCCATCTTTGAGGTGATTGATGCCCATCGCATTGGGCGACAAATTGAAGACTTTCGAGAACCACTCTTGCGAGATGCGCAGCGCTTCTTCAGCACGGCGGCGCTCAATGGCTATGGCCACCTGGGTAGATACAAAGGTGAGAATCTTCTGCTCTTCCTCGCCAAATTTAAGACCTTCCGTATAGCTTTGAACGGCCAGCACACCAATGGTTTTGTCCTTGGTTTTTAAGGGCACGCCAAACCAATCGACTGGCAGAGTGCCTATGGCTTCGATCTCGCCTCTGGCTTCGAGCGCCTGAATGACTTCCGGCAAGGCGTGCAAAGGCATTTCCGTTCTCATGACATATTCAGTCAAGCCTCTGCGCAAGGTTCTCTGTTGTGGGTTTTGATCAACTTCATCAACGAAATAAGGAATTCTGAGCAATCCTGCTTCCGCATCGTGAAGCGCGATGTAAAAATTTTTGGCATACATCAAGGCGCTGACGATTTGGTGAATCTGCTCGAAAAGCTCTTGCAGGTTTTCTGCGGAATTCGCCGCTTCTGAAATTTCATACGTCGCAGCTTTCACACGCTCGGCTCGCCTTTGTTCGGTGATGTCGATCTCTGAGATGAGAATGCAAGGTTCGCCGTCAATATCTATTCTTTCGCCTGAAAACAAGCCCAGACCTTTTTCACCCGATTTGGTTTGGAATTCCAGTTCAAAATCTCTTACAGATCCTTGCGCCAGGAAAGCTTTCCAGAATCGCATAAACGCCTCTCTATCCTGCGCAATGCCAAGCTCGTACAGCGTTTTGCCAAGCGCCTCCTGGCGCGTAAACCCTGTTTGATGCAAAGCCGATTCATTGACATCCACACATCTCCCATCGCTGACTTTGATGATGCCAATCGGAAAAGGGCTGGCGTTGAAGGCTTTGGAGAAGCGCTCTTTCAATATCCGCACTTCATCGTCTTTGCGTTTGCGCTCGGTTATATTGCGGGCAATGCCTTGAATGCCTACGGGCTTCCCCTCTTCAAGAATCAGCAGGGTGTTGACTTCAAGGGAGATTCGCTTGCCTTGTTTGGTGATGGCATCGAGCTGGTAAGCCGGGGTGTCTTGTCCCGAGAGTTTTCGCCGTACCATATTGCGCGTCTCTTCAAGAGATTCGGGGGCAATAATCTGATTGATGTTTAGCGAATCATTTTCTTCTTTCGTATAGCCGAATAAATCGCTTGCAGCCCTGTTGAAAGAGAGCAGCTTTCCGCCAAGGTCGTGTGAATAAATAATGTCTGTCGCATTCTCGAACAATTCTCGGAAGCGTCTTTCGCTATCTTGCAAAGCTGCCTCGGCGCGTTTCTGCTTCGTCACATTTGAGAAGATCACAAGGCCTGCGAAAATTTCTCCATCGGCTTTATACAAAGGTCCTGCACTGATCACGTATTGGCGTATCTTTCCATTTGAGAATTCGACGAGGTACTCTTGTTGATGTACAGATTCGCCGCGCAGGGCGCGCGACAAAGGCAAATCATCAAAAGAGACGCCCGCGCCATTCGGATAGGAGAGTTGCCAGGATTTAATGTATTCTCTGAGCGGCGTGGAATGGGGAATGAAGCCGCGAAGCTCTCTGGCGGCGCGATTAATTAAAATGGGCACTCCGTCCGGCGCGCTCGCTATTAAAATGCCGTGCGGCATATAATCGAGCAAGGCTTCAACCATAGCCCGATTTTCATGCAGTTGCGAGTAATCAATAGAGGGCAATTCCGGTGGTAATGATAAAGAGTTATGAGGAAGAATGTCTTTACTCATACTTTTACTTGCCTTCAAGAATAAAGGTAAAAAGAGGCGATATAATTGCTCGGAGCAGCAATGCGCGCGCGTAACATTTAGAGAAAAATTTCAATGAAAAAAATAAACTAATCAATCCCGCTCTTGAATAGTTGGAAGTGTAGCATTGGCGAGTTGATTATCCAAGACTTTGCTGCCATGGAAACAATAGGTTATTCTTAAACCTGGACGTTTGAGACAAAGCGAGCGGGAAATGTACGACTTGATAATTATTGGTAGCGGCCCGTCAGGATTGGCAGCCGCGCTTTCAGCCAAACGACAAGACCTGAATTATCTGGTGCTGGAGCGCCATCAGCTCGCCAGCACAGTTCGCAAATATCCTCTCGGCAAAGAGCTATTTTCAACTTCCAACGAAGTCGAACTCGAAGACGGGGCGCTGCCCACAACCAGCAAACCGACGCGCGAACAGGTATTGAATCACTATAGCAAGCTGGTAGAAAAAGAGCGCATCAACATACAAACGGGCGAAGAGGTTACCTCTATACAGGCGACCGAAGAAGGCTTTTTGATAAATACCGGCAATCATCAATACGCAACGCGCGCAACTTTGGTGGCAGTCGGTGGCTTCGGGCGCAAGCGCAAATTGAATGTACCAGGCGAAAATGATTCCCGCGTCTCTTATCATTTTGTTACCGGCGAGCCCTACGCGGGCAAACCTGTGCTGGTAATCGGCGGCGGCAATTCGGCAGCGCAAGCCGCCTTGTTTCTTGCCGAAGTAGGGGCAAAACCGGTGTGGTCTTTGCGGCGTTCAACGATTGATGTGGAAGACCCCGACACGGGAAAACCGAAAGTAAAGATCAAACCCTGGGTGAAAGAACCGCTAGAGCTTGCAGCCGCGCAAGGATTGATTACAATAGTTGGGTCATCAAAAATAGTTGAGATTCGCCCACACTCTGCCTTCCTCACAGTCGCTGATTCGCAAGATTTGTCAGAAGTGGATTGCGACCATATATTCGCTTTGATCGGTGCTGACCCGGATACGACTTTATTGGATAAGGCAGGCGTGGAAATCGCCGCAGACGGTCGTCCCGTTTATAATTTGGAGACCTATGAAACCAATGTCTCAGGTCTTCATGTGGCAGGACACATTACACGTGAGCTGCATATGAAGAACGCTCTTGAGGTAACGCCGCGCATCGTCGAGGCGATCGCTTCAAAAATTTTTCAAGCGTATGGTCATTAGGCAAGTAGTAAGGAGGCGGTTATTTCATCAACGACTAACAATTTGAGTTTGTCAAAAAACCGGACCGGCGCGCGGTGGTGGATTTTTGCTGCTTCCTCGGCTTTGCTGATTACCGCTCTGGTTGCAGCCGTCGTCTATCTGATCACCAAGAAGCCTTCTATCGTTGACCAAGTGGTGATCTTGACCGTTCCATCGGGGGCTGAAATCAAAATCGACTCGAAATCTTACGGCAATTCGCCGGTCAAACTTGAGCAAGTCAAAGTTGGCACCTACACCTTGACGATCAGCAAAGAAAATTATGAAACCATTAGCGAGCAAGTAGAAATTTCAGATACGATGCCGCTTGAATACAATTTGAAACGGGTAACCCCTCCGGATGCTGTGGGCCTGTCAACCGAAGATCGACTCAGACAGTACCAGCAGAATGCGGAGGAGGCTTTAGCAAATAATCGTTTGGTTTGGCCGCGCGACAACAGCGCGTATAATTACGTTGAGTTGATTCTTAGCGATGACCCGGCAAATCTCTTCGCCCTGGAGACCAAAGAAACCATACGCAAGCGCTTGCTGCAAACGGCGCAAGCGGCAACCTCACGTGGCGATTTGGGCGAGGCAAAAGAGACCATCACTTCACTGCTTGAATTTTACCCGCGTGACCCTGAAAGCCTGGCTGTGGCAAATCGCTTAGAGGCGCATCTGGCAACGCGGCGCGGCGAAGTGCGTGATTGGACGCGCAAAGCTGACGACGCGTTTCGCGCCGGAAACTTGATTGAGCCCGCACGCGCCAGCGCTTATTACTATAGCGGACAGGCTCTGGCGATAGAGCCGCAAAACGCGCAAGCCGTAGCCACCCGCAATCGAATCAAAGACCAACTCGTAAAGTTAGCCGAGCAGGCTCAAGAGCGCGGCGATAGCGAAGCAGCGATCAAGCAATTGCAACAAGCCGCGAAGTTTTTCGATGACAAACAAATTCGCGCCAAGATCAGCGAAATTAGAACACTCAAAGAAGCAGAAACCGTCAAAGCCGGCGACCCCGAATTAAGACGCCGGCAAGGCTTAGATAAATACCGGAGTGGTGATTTTTCTGACGCCATCCACGACCTTGAATTTGCCTCAACCAATGGCAAAGCTACGCCCGATGTCATCTTCGCGCTTGGGCATTCACATTTTCAATTGAGTCATTGGGGGGAAGCGGCGACCTACTTTCATCAAGTGCCGCGCTTAGGTGACGCGCAATATATTTCCGCCAGAGCCCTGTTAGGCGAAATCGCGGCAAGGCGCGGCGATATGAACAAGGCGCTTGAGTTTTATAAAGAGGCGCGTCAACTGGGTGGCAGCAATCTGTATATGCCCGCCAGACTCGACGATTTGATTGAGCGCATCGAAAAACGCCAACAGGAAAAAGCCGCCGCGCCAACGCCTGTTGCCATTACCGTGAAACATCCGCACGGCGCCTTGCGAGGGTCTTGTTCGGGTGCGCTCAGCGTTGATTCGGGAGGTGTGCGTTACGACGGCGAGCATCCTCTTTCAGCGAATCTGGTGGGCGTCAACGCAGTCGTAAGAAAGAACGAACTGGTCTTAGGATTTCAAGGCAAGTCCGTGAAGTTTGAAGTGTCCACAGCGGAAGCAGACCGCTTTCGCGACGCCTTGGTTAAGTATCAAGCCGCCGCCGCACAAAAATAACTCCTACCTGTCTGGGGAATTGACGCTACGAATTTTTGCCGTATAGTCAAAGCGGTCGTCTTTTTTAATGACGACCAAGAAAAATAATAAGTGCCCAAGCTTCCTCAAAAATAAGGCAAAAGTAAAAAGGCAAAAGGCAAAAGTAAAAAGAGCGAATCAACCTCTCTTACTTTTGCCTTTTGCCTTTTTATATCTCAGCGCATTGGCTGATGAGGCGCGATATTTCGTTACTCAATTCTATAGGGAAACAGACGCGATCTATTTTGTAGCTGCGCATTCCGCGCACCACTTCCGACACCTGGCTAATCTCTTTGATAGCCGATTGCGCGCCACCCGTTTCGATGTAAATCAATTTTTCAGGGGCCACTCCTTCGGGCGAATAAAAGCCGTAATAGGGGATGTCTGCGGCGCGGTCGGTGATCAAATAATATTCCGGGTCAAATCCTGCCTGCGCGACGATTTCACGCGCTTTGGTCCAAAACATTTCCGCCGCAAGGCCTGTGAGTTCAAGGTCAACGGCTTTGAAAAGTTTTCGGTTTATGAAGCGTCGCGATAAATCCGCGAGGATCGGATCCGCATCATTCGCCCATTGCTTCAAATGAAACGTCACATCGGTGTCGTCAAGTTGCAGATACTCGCAAGTACTCACCACTTCACCTCTGAGCAGCTTTTCAAAAATCGAATCGCGGACGCGAAAGCCAAGGGCGTTTCGTTCAAGCAATTCATTTGCCCGTTTGAGCGTTGACACCAGCACTGCTTCGGCAGAACGCAAAGTCCGATGGAAATAGACCTGGCGAAACATATAATATCGCGCCTGCAAATACTCTTCGACAGCGTATAGCCCTTTCGCTTCGACGTAAACGCGGTCTGATGCCTCATCAATTTTAAGCGCGTGAAGCACCCATTCCAGGTCATAGATGCCATATTTCGCGCCGGTCATCAAACTATCGCGCAGCAGATAATCCATGCGGTCGCAATCGAGTTGTGAAGAGACCAATTGAGAGACAAAGGCGGGTTTGTATTGGTGTTGATAAAGCGCTGCCAATTTTTCAGGCAGCGCTTTATCAAAGCGCTGCAAAATTTGATTCACTTCGGTTGATTCGTCCAAAACGATGCTGCGCGACCAGTCTTCGTGATGAAAGTGAAAAACTTTTTCGATGACGTGAGAAAAAGGGCCGTGACCTAAATCGTGGAGCAGAGCGCCAACCCGCCCGACCAGGCGCGCCTCTTGGCTGATCGAATGATGAATGGCGAGCAAATTCAAAGCGCGTGTCATCAAGTGCATCACGCCTAAGGAATGAGTGAAGCGGCTATGCTCGGCGCCTTGATAGGTGAACATCGCAAGACCCAATTGTTTAATGCGACGTAGACGTTGAAACTCTGCCGAGTCTATCAAGTCAACAATGAGGCGGTCTTCGGCGACCCCTTCATTGAGTGAAATGATGTTATGCAAAGGGTCGCGATAATTTCTTTGAATCAATTTTTACTCTCCGCACAGAAGTTTACGATTTGAGAGAGAGACTAAGCCAGAGAAAAGAGGTAGGGGGTGGATAGATGAGTTGAAAATAGGCAGGCACAGGGCTCGTACCTACCCGAATCGGCGACCAGCTATGAAGTATCATTGCACCTCGCATAATCCGCGCTTTGGACTTGCCCGACTCCTACTTTCGATTCACTTGCTTGCTATTGTTCAACCGGCGATTACTCATGACGAGAAAACTATTGAGCTATTGATTGTCCAAGTTTATATTCTACTCGTTGCCCTCAACAAAAACTCAAAGCAGTACGTGAGAAGCAGAAAGTCAATGAGTTGTACAGATATTCGATGGCTATCGTTTTTGACCGAATCGTCTTACAACTCTCGTGAAATTTCTTTTCTAACTCGTCCGTGTCATCATTCCGAGTCCGTATAACCTGAATTTTGTTTACTCATTTTCTGAGTGAGAGGTTGGAAGCGGATGCGCAAGTTCTCCAAAACAATTTATCTAAGCTCGCGCTATGCCTGATTTGCCTTGTGCAACCGCGTAAGCGTAGAGCAAAAAAATTACAGTTAAGAGGTCTTATGAACAAGAAATCATTATCTATTTTAATCGTTGACGACGACGAGGCGATCCGTAAAATTTTATTTGCGAATTTAAGCCCCGAATATACCTGCGTCACAGCGGCAAGCGCGGCAGAGGCGATGACGATTTTGACAGGAATGTCTTTCAATCTGGTGTTGAGCGATATACATATGCCCGGCACCTCAGGGCTTGAACTGTGTCGCTATGTGCGTATGCAGTTGCCGGATACAGTCGTAGTGATGGTATCGGGTTTGACAGATATTGACAACGCCATAGAAGCGATGCGGCAAGGCGCCTTTGACTATGTGGTAAAGCCTTTTGACCTGTCACAGATGGCTCTGACGATCAACCGGGCGTTGCATTACCAGGGACTACTTGCTTTTAAGCGTCATTATGAAGAGTCGCTCGAAGACACCGTCCGTATTCGAACCAACGAATTGCGCACCCTCAATGAAAATCTCAATCAAATGCTGGAGGTTCTCTATTCCAACTATCGCGCCACTTTGCGCGCCCTGGCGCAGGCTTTAGAGGCAAAAGATATTGAGACGCGCGGACATTCGGATCGCGTCGTGGCTTACTGCCTCAGACTCGGCAAAGAGCTTGGCCTGACACAAAAAGAGATGATCGGGCTTGAGCAAGGTGCCATGCTTCACGACATCGGAAAGATCGGCGTGCGCGATTCGATTTTACACAAGACCGGAGCCTTGAACAGCGAAGAGTGGATGGAGATGCGCGAACATATACAACACGGTATGCTCATCATCCAGGGCATAGACTTTCTTTCCGGCGCGCAACCGATTGTCAGTCAGCATCACGAAAAATACGATGGCAGTGGCTATCCACAAGGACTGAGCGGGGACTCTATACATATACAGGCGCGCATCTTTGCGGTAGCCGACGCCTATGATGCGATAACCAGTGACCGACCTTATCGCGATGCACAGAGCTACGATCAAGCGCGTCTAGAGATCATTGCGAACTCAGGAAGGCACTTTGACCCGAACGTAGTCAATGCATTCCTGGACATTTCTGAAACCGAATTATTTGGCATACGCGAACGCGCAGAAACTCAAGATTACACAGAGCAGATTATCGGGGAGAAGGAGATTCGCTCGTTTATTCTCTCGCTCAAACGCGCTGCCACGATGTCACCCGCAAGTGGCACGCCGGGAATGCTTGCCACATTGCCTTGCTAAAAACCGTCGAGCGTCAATCAACAAATGCAGCAGCCCGTTTTGACTGAATTATGTCTTGCGGGCTGCCATAGCCTTTAATCAATTTATCTAGAAATCCTTTGATGATTAGCGCAATCATCTACCTTTCCTTTCATCAAATACCTAACCAAAGATGTAGGCTCTTATCTAATACCTGTTTGTCAGAATCGGATAAGTCTCCGACGCTTTTTATTAGCAGGCTTTCATGAATTGTATAAATACCGCGCTTCACGGCTGTCTCAACATTCAACCCTGCTTGATTCCAATCGGTTAAGACAAATTCTCCAGCTAAAAGCGGTGTGATTTTACTCGTGAGCGGAACGATGAAGACATCTTGGGATGTGTGAGGAGCGTTGATAATTATGGCAGGTCTGATTTTTGAGCCAGACAAATCGGAAAATGGGTAGCGAATTAATACAACCTCACCGCGTGAGTAGTTGCTCATACACATCATCCTCATGGTTATCCCAAACTGTATCAAGAGAAGCTGCGCTTGCCCCCAACCAGAACTGCATCTCATCAGAAAGTATTGTCACTAATACTTCCGTCCCTTCTGGAATATCAATTTTTTCGAGCAGTTCAATTTTTCCCTCTTTAACAATGGCTCTCACGGTATTCATCATATTCTTTACCTCATCTGCACTTTATTTTAGACCAAGGCTGTCCAAGCAAGGACTCCCAAAATGATGATAAGAAGTCCAACACAGCCTGTAGAGTTACGTTGAGCAATTCCTTATTCTTTCAAGGTGTCAGCTTCACACCACCAGCAATTCAAGAGTCAATCATTGACTTCCGCAAGTCAACTAAAATGAGGCAAAACGTCGCGTGAGAAAATTTCGAGTTGTTCTTCTTCTTCGCCGCTCATCAAGTAAATATTGAATTGCGTCACGCCGATTTCTTTCAACTCCTGCAAGCGGCGGATGTGGTCGTCGGCGGTTCCAACGATGGCGAAGCGGTCAACGATTTCGTCTGTCACAAATTCGGCGTTCGAGCTGCCGACTTCGGCGTGATGCAAATAGTTGTATCCCTTGCGCGTCTGCACATAAGAAGTCAAGGCTTCGGGCAATTGCTCCATGCCATACTTCGCAATCAAATCAACTACGTGATTCGAGACCAGCGCAGGGAACCAGCGCACTTGATCGCGAGCCTTCGCATAATCACTCGAAACCCAAACAGGCGCGGCACTCATCACGCGAAACTTCGAGAAATCCTTGCCGACTTCTTCGCAACCTTCCTTCACATAACCCAAACACCAGCGAATCAAATCCGGGTCGGCGAATTGCAAAATTACGCCCTCACCTGCGCGCCCCGCACATCTGAGCGCTTTCGGACCGTACCCGGCAATCCACACCGGCGGCACGTCTTTCGTCGTCCAGTTAAACTGCAAATCGCGTTCTTCATAATTTACCGTGTCGCCTGCGCAAAGTCCTTTCACGACATTCACTGTCTCTTCCAATCGCTCAAGCGTCAGAGGCTTTTTGCCCATCACGCGACGCGAACTGTCGCCACGCCCTATGCCTAAATCCATGCGTCCATTGGTTATGCGATTGATGGTGGCAAGGAGACTTGCCGTCACCGTCGCATCGCGCACACCCGGATTGGTGACGCAAGTGCCCAGGCGCATCGCTTTGGTATTGGCACCCATCAAGGTCAACAGCGGGTAAGGGTCTTGCCAGAGGATGTGTGAATCGAACATCCAGCCGTAAGTGAAACCACCAGCTTCGGCTTGTTTGGTGAGCGAGATGATGCGCTCGTGCGGCATATCGGGTTTGAAAGTAATGGCAAATTCGAGCATAGATTCTCCTGTGTAAAAAAAGAAAAAGGTAATGAAAACTCAATGATTGTACAGCTTTCTCTGTATTCTCTCTACGCTATTTTCGCGCAGAGAACGAAAATCATTGGCAATCTCTGCGACAAACCTTTCTCGCGTAAAAGCGCAAAGACAGGCAAAGCGAATCTCTTTCTGGCAGGAAATTAGCAATATGACAAAATCTTGTGATGGGGCACAAAAATGCGCCAGCCGTGACATTCGACAGGCGCATTTTTATTGGATAAAGCTTTTGGGAAATCCCTGTTGAATGTTTCCTGCTACCGGGAGTTTGTCTTAACAATACGGATTATCATTTCAGTGCCGGGTTCTAAAACTAAATCCTTATTGCCTTCAACATAAACCGTGCCGACGCCTGCCGCGCCACCTAATATCATGCCTAAGAGCGCGCCTTTCACGCCGCCTGCTATGCCACCAATTACCGCGCCTGCTGCGGCTCCGACTCCGCCGCGCACTTGCGAATCTTTCGTGCGGCTTCCTGATTCGATGGTGCCTTCATCGTCAACTTTTTTTACTGTCTCTGATTCAACAATTCTTTCAAGTTGCGCTTCCAGACGCCCCTTTCTACCGTCTTCGAGAATGATGGTGTCAAAGGTCAAGCCTAGCTCCGTCTTGCCGCTTACGCGACCAGATTTTTCGACACTAGTAATGTGTCCTTCAACAAGGGCTCCTTCATAAGAAGCTGGCGTGATGACCTTTGCTGTGAACCTATCGCCGACACGAGCTGTCTTGGTGTTAATTTCAGAGGTCAAGCTGAGGCGAAGTTGGGTGTCGTTAGGAATGTTGAGCGAGATTCCGCCGGTTTGCGTGTTGTCACGACGCGAATCCTGTGAGTTTCTATTGTCTCTGGTATCTCTGGCATCGCGATTGTCTCGATTGTCTCTGACCTCTCGATTGTCTCTGGTATCTCTGACATCGCGATTGTCTCTGTTGTTTTGCTCTTCTCTGGCTCTGGCTCTTTGCGCGTCAGCCAGCGCAGCGGCTTTGGCAAGCACCGCGCCGTTTGCCGGAACGATTCCGTTGCGAGCCCGTCCGTAATACCCGTCTAAATAACCAAGCTCGAGTCCCAGTTGGTGGCCTTGCCGATACTCTTCCAAGTTGCCAAGAGTTTGATCATAAAGACGTTCGCGGTTTTGATAAGCGTCTGAGCGTTTGTAATCTTGCGGTACGCCTTTTCCCCAATCCGTGTTGCCTTGTCCGTATCCTGCGCCGTATCCGCTCTGGTAGCCTTGATCATAAGGCGTAGCGGGAGTCATGGCTTTAACTGCCGTGGTGGTTTTTTTAGGAGCAGGCTTGGTGGTTTTTTTCTGTGTTGCCGCTGCCGCGGAAAAAGAATTACCGAGCCCGACAGCGATCAATGCGCACATCGTTATGGCTGTTATTGTCGTTCGAATTTGTTTTTTTATTTTAGTCATGTTCACCTCTCCACTCAGAATGTTGTTAAAGCCAAACACCCCATCTGGCTTATAAATTTTAATAATCGGAAATTCTTTAACAAAACGGAAGTGTAGCACCGTTTCCGATTCCAGTACATCGCAGCCAAACCCTATTTCTTATAGAGCGCTGCGCCTATTTTTTTATCGTTTTGATAGCACCCAAGTGCTATGCGAACTTCGAGGCAAGATGAGGAGGGAGGGAAAATTTTTCTGGTAAAGATTAGCGCGGCGGGTCAGCCAAGCCGCGCTTGTAAGCATAGAGTATCAACTCGACTCTGTCCGACACTTCCAGTTTAGCAAAGATAGACGTGATGTGATGGCGTACTGTCCATTCGCTGATGAAAAGTTTATTGGCAATCTCTTTGTTCTTCAATCCATCTCCGATGAGCGTCAAAACTTCGCGCTCTCTGTCGGTGAGCGTCGCGATTTTTGCCGTTTCGGGGTCAGAGGTTTTGTTTCTACTGGCACCGGACATTTCCGTTAAGACCCTCGCCATCAAGGAAGGATCAAGCCAGGCGTCGCCCGCGTTCACTCTTTCAATTGCGCCGACAAGCACTTCAAACGCTCTGTCCTTTTGTACCAATCCCATAGCGCCGAGGCTTACAGCGCGTTGATGAACTTGCGGGTCGCGCACGCCCGTCAACACAACGATGCGCGCGTCCCTTGCGGCGGCGAGCAAATCGCTGATGCAGTCGAGGCCGTTTTCGCCGCCCAAATCTAAATCCAAGAGAATAATATCCGGCTGTTGTGTGGTGGCGATTTCGAGAGCTTCCTGGCGATTGCCTGCTTCACCCACCATGGTTAAAGTTTCCTGACTCTCAATCAAGATACGCAATGCCGTGCGAACCACAACGTGGTCGTCAAGGAGCAGAATGCGGATTTGTGGTGTAGGGGATATCGCCATATTGTTCACCTAAATCTAAGCCAAAAACTTTTGCCGGATTGTACTTCACCTAATCTTTCATGAACAAGCAAAATTCATTTCCAATACCTTCATATGAGAGTGCGTCGGTCGAAGCAAGTTCAAACTGTCGAAAAAAAATCAATTCGCCGAGTCTCGCTTGGTGCTTCGAGGCGCATTGCCTTGACGCAAGAAATTATAGTCTGTAACTTACACCCTTGCTCTAAGAATCAGGAGGGCGTGTGAGTAAAGTTAAAGGCAAAACCCGCGAAGAGACCATCAACAACCTTGCCGAGCGCATAGACAAGTTTGAACGATACACCAATCCGCATTCACAAGCGATGGCGGATATGGCTTTGCATCTCGCCAATCGTCTGGGGCTTTCTCAAGCGGACGCCAAAGCCATTGCAGAAGCGGCGCGTCTTCACGACATAGGTTTGTACGCCATGTCTCCAGCCTATCACGCAACCCCCGCCGCGCTGCGTTTTGAAGAGCGGCTTGATCTCTGGCGACATTCAATTATTGGCGAACAGGAGATGGCGAAACGCGAAGCCTCGCGCTACGCGCAACTCCTGGTGCGTTGGCATCACGAATGGTGGAACGGTTCAGGCTACCCGGATATGCTGGCGTTTGAAGACATCCCGATTGGCGCAAGAATCCTTCGCGCTGTCGAACTCTACAACGCGCTCACCGCCGATAGACCATATCGCGCGGCGGTCTCTAAAAAAGAGGCGTTGGAAGTTTTGAAATCATCTGCGGGCATCGAATGCGACCCCTACATAGTACATGCCTTGCTCGCTTTGCTTGAAGAGATGAAGACGGGCGAAGAGGAAGAGGCGACGGTTTTTCCTGATCAATCAATACCGATAGAAAAACTTGAGGAGATGAAAGCGGAAGATTCCATTGACATCGTCAGGCTCAAGGAACAAACAATCATTTCCTCATCAAGCGTAGACAAACAGGCATCAAGCGTTTCTCAACAAGATTCGTCAAGCGCTGACGAACAACCAACAGATAACCAGGCAAAGCAATCGGCAAGCCTTCAAGAAATCACGCCACCTGATCCCGTACATCCCTCAACAAGCGTCTGGTCAACATCGTCAGATGTTGGCTCTACGCCGTCGTCCGGCGTTTGGTCTATGCCACAAGAATCCTCAACTGCTCAAAGCGCAAGCGACGAAGCGACAAACCTTGCTGTCTCGGATGCGACAGACAATCTTGCAACAAGCGATGCAGCAAGTAACCAATCAGCTTCTTCAAACCCTTTGGTTACGACCCGTCTGATTGCGGCGCGCGATGAATCAATTACGCCTGAAACCAATCAACCCTTTGCTCCTGTTGAAACAGAACAAAAAAGCATAATCACCGAGTCTTTTTTTCAATTAACCAATCCGCTCGACTCCGAAGAGATGCCCCAGGCGGAAACCGCTACAACCGTCGAGCCGCAAGTTGTACAGTCGTCAACTTTTCCAACTGATGTTCCTCAAGATGCAACGCCTACAACTTTGTCAACCGAGGCGCCGCAAGTCGAAACGTCCTCAACGCCATCAGCAGATGCGTCGCAAACTGATTTGCAACCGGTTTTGCAAGCATCCATCAAGCACACGCCCTTGCCGCAAATGCTCGTTGCTTCCGAGCCAAAAATTGTTGAGCCCGATGATTCGCCGAATTGGTTAGGCTGGAAAGGCAGCGCCTACAACAAAAAATCTCTACTAGGGTTTGAAGCAAGCGTCTTGCGACAGATTCAATTCGCCACAATCGCTATTCCTTTTTCGGGAGAAGCAAAGCTGGACTGGTATTTGAAGGCTTGGAACAAGCGCGTATTTTCTAACGACGCGAGCGCCTGGGCGGCGACCGTTGCGCGGGCGATGATTGAATCAACAGAAGCTCTCGATGAAGATAGCATCGCCCAATTGCTCACAGACATTTATGTGCCCGGTACGCGACTCAGCAATGCGCATCTCCGCCGTTGGTTCAGCGAAACAGACGCCTGGTGGATGGACAATCTGCGTCGCAACATCGAGGGTTTAGCAGACGACAAACTCCGCGCCCAAGCCTGTTTGTTAGGGCTTCAAACTGGCGATTACGCGTTATCATTCACTGATGAAACCTGTGATTTGCGTCGTCCTCTGACGACAGTCTTCTGGCGTTTGGCTGGACGTTTCACGATTGGCGCGCAACCTCATGCGCAAAATCGCAGCTATAATTACCAACCCTTGGATTTCATCAGAAACGCGCGCGCCGATTTACTCTATTTGAATTTGCCGGCATCGCAAGATGAAAACGAGGGCGCGCAGTCGCGTTTTGAGTGGCGCGAGTGTTGGGTGAAGGGACTTGCTGCCGATGCCAAAGACTTTGCGCAAACCTTGCCTTCGCCGCAATCAAAGAAAGCGTATTTGCTCAGAGTGGACAAGATGCTTCGTGCCGGTGCGCACATCAAGAAATGGGCGGTCGCGTGTCAGGAAATCGGTTTGGTTTCGGCTCGCGAGATTAATGATTTGGTGAAAGAACATAGAGCCGTGCGCGCCACTTATTCAAAAGACGTGACCGAGGTAGCAGGTGGCTCGCGTAGCTACATTATCGTCGCCGAAAGAGAATAGTATTTTTAACTGTTGGCAAGTTCGGCCGGGCTGGCAATGCTGATTTCGTTGTAACGCTTGAAGTCTTGAATATTGAAGGTTAGCAAAGTATCTATTCTGTGAACCACCGTTGCTGCGACGATTCGCGCATCGTGCACTTGCGTTCCAGAAACTTTATGCAGTCTTACCAGCCTCTCCCATTCAAGGTAAATTGTCGAAACATCTAATTGAAGAGTAAAAATACTTTTAAACTCTGCTAACTCTTGTTCGGTTTCCTCAAGGGTTAATCCTAAACCATTGTAAATTATAGGGCGCGTTGCGACTGCCCAAAATCAATTAAAGTTTGTGGGATGATAAAAATCTCTTCATCAGTATCTAATAATTTTTTTACCGCGCTTGCTGCGTATATGTGCATGGGGTGAGTATCTTGGTTGAGTCTGAGCAAAATATTTGTATCAACCAAATAGCTCATAGTTGATTATCTTCTCTTTCGGTATAAATACTTTCGCGGCTGATCGCTTCGTCGGAAAGTGGCGGTGCTGCGCTTCGCGTGTGATTCTTTAGCCAATGTTTAAAGCGTTGGACTCGCTCTTGAGCAGTCGCAGGCTTTGATGCAGTGATGATGCTTTCGAGGAAGCTTTGAATGTATTCCTTTACGGTCACACCTTGCGCTGCTGCTTGCTCGGCAATCCGAATTTCGATCTCTGGCTTTAGTTCTATTGTCACGGTCATAAGAGCGATTTTACCTTCAATGATGACTCAATTCAATATCTGACGCTGCTGTGCGGCGGGGCTTGATCATTGACCACAATTTGCTGATGACGCCGTGCGAAGTGTAAAGCAGAGACAGCGCCAGCAGACTCCAGGTTGAATAAAACCAGATGCACAAGCCAAGCACCACAAAGCCTAAAATCACCACCCGTGGACTCTGTTTGCCGGTGCCGATTTTATTCAGGCTCGAATAACGAAACGTCGAAACCATCAATAAAGCGAGACAGCCGACAAGCACAAGCAAAACGGTAGCAAAAGCTCTACTGGGTATAGATAGAGGAGCCGTTTCCGAAATTGGAATGATGAAACCCGACGCGCTTGAAATCGGCGTCGGTGAAAAATGCACGATGGCAGCGAGTAAATAGGCTCCGGCAGGAATTGGCATGCCTACGAAAGCTTTCTTTTCTTTCGGATTTTTCGGCGGCAGATTCGGATTCGCTTGTCTGGCTTGCACATTGAAGCGCGCCAGACGCAACGCCCCACATATCAAAAACAGGAAAGACACCGCCCAGGCGAGTTTATTGATTTGCGGGATGTGACCGTAACCCCAGGTGTAAGCCAGCACGGCGGGCGCAACTCCGAACGATACAATGTCTGCGATTGAATCTAACTCGATGCCGAATTCTGAAGTCGTATTGGTCATTCTGGCTATGCGACCGTCCAGCAAATCAAACAAGGCGGCAAAGCCTATGCTGATAGCGGCGCGATTGAAGCGTTCGCCAGCCAGAGCCATATCGCCCGTTGCCAGAGCTTGCCCGCCAGCTAAGGCTTCCATTATCGAATAAAATCCACAGAAGATATTGGCGGTCGTAAACAGGCTCGGTAAGACGAAAACCCCTTTGCGCCAATTCCTGCGCAAGCGGCTCGCTTGCTCTTTTGGCAAACTTGCATATCTATTCGGCATCCTTACCTCCTGAATCATCCGTAGCACGATTTTATTTCCCTGCTACGGCAGTTTACAACCGGTAATTCATCCCTGCTTTAAGCGACCAATTACTGTTATGCCACCAATCACAGAGTCGCCGCGATTGACCGTTACTTCCACTTCTGAAGGAAGCAAAACATCCATGCGCGAACTGAATTTCATCAAGCCTATGCGTTCGCCCATCGCTATATGGTCGCCTTTCTTCTTCCAAAAAACAACACGTCGTGCCAAAAGTCCGGCGATCTGGCGAAAGACGATGGTGAAATGGCGACCTTTGACCGTGACGACATTCTGCTCGTTTTCCAGCGAAGCGATGTCGCGTGAAGCGACGTGAAAAGCGCCAGGCTTATACGCGAAGTCAACAATTTCTCCGGCAATCGGCGAGCGATTGATGTGAACATTCATCGGCGATAAAAAGATGGAAAGCTGAACCGGCGAATCTTTCCTGTCAGGGTCAACAACTGTAAGCATGACGACGCGACCATCGGCAGGGGAAATAACGATCGTATCATCGGAAGGGCTTTCGCGGTGTGGGTCGCGAAAGAAAAAAGCCATGAAAGCCGCCAGCAGCAAACATAAAACAACGGCCACCCACCACTGTAAAAAAAGAAACAGCGCAGCCGGAATTAAAAAAATTGCGATGAAAGGGATGCCTTCTTTTGCCATCAGGGTTTTCGTTTTCCGATTCCAATTTCAGGTTTCTATTTTAAATTGTGTCGCCGCGTCTGTGAAGCGAACACCGTAGAGCAAATATCTGCAAAGACGAAAGCGAAAAACAGACGATCAGGCAATCCCTGGAATCAATCTGCCGGTAAAAATAAAAATGTCTAACCGCTGCCAGCTTTACCTGAGACACACTTTAAGCGAGACTACAAAATCGAGTAGTTAAAAATTATGTATAAGCTGGCGGCGATTAGACCGATTCACGAAAGCAATCAAGTACTGGCGACGTGTTGCTGCTCTTTATGATGTCGCATGAGCTCTTCCATCTGGTCTTTTAGAAAAAGTTTTTTCTTCTTCAGTGTGGCCTCTTCAAGCTGTTCTTCTTCACTTGGATAATGCAATTCGGCTAATTCACTTAGTCTGGTTTCGTATTGGTGGTGCTCTTCTGCGAGCGCTGCAAACGTAGCATCATTAGACAGGAGCTGTTGTTTCAGCGCCTCGATCTCTTCAACAGTCATATTGGGGGGTCCCTCCTTGAAGAATAAATTTTCAGCCATCTCTGCTTTAAGTGGTGGAAAAATACTAATCCAAAGCCCACAAGGATGCAAGAATTATCAAGCCGGAATCAACGACTTGAGAATTGCCGAAACCGATAGGATGCGAACTTATATGGACGATAGAAAGATGGGGTAAAAGTTGTGTTAAGGGGTGTGCAATATTTGTAAGAGAGGGAGAGAGATTAAAAATACTCCCTCTCTTTTTCTTTCATAACCAGGCTTGCCGATTTGCCTATTTGCCATCTATGGAAAAAGCATAGAGCTTGTTGTTGGGCTTGCCGACACGTAGAAATGCGTAACCGGAGCCTACGTACAGTACGCCATCAACGACAGTCGGACCGCCGCCAACGGCACCGCCTGTGTCAAATTGCCAGAGCACTTTGCCATCTTTGGCATCATAAACGTAGATGTGGCCGTTCGATGATCCGGCATAAACAAGTTTGTTTGCGCCCGTGCCTGCCACGGTGATCGGTCCGAAGTGCGAGCCTTTGTCTTGACTAGGCACTTGCCACACGATTTTTCCTGTTGCTCCGTCGAGCGCAGAAACAGAGCCTTGTCGGTTTTTATTTGCGGCGTTCGAGATGCCGACGTAAACGCGCTCGCCATCTGTTGCTGCACCGAACTCTATGCCGCCGAGTTTGCCGGCATCACCGACATTGGCGCTCCACACCTTCTTACCATCTTTCGGGTCAAGCGCCCAGAAATACCCGCTCTTTTGCCCTGCGCCAACAAGTTGCTTACCGCCAGCACCTTTGAAAGTCATGGGAATGGTTCCGAAGTCAACATCCATATCCTTGCAATCAGGATCGTTTGCACAATTGATCGTCCAAATATCATTGGGAGTCGTTTGGCTATGCCAGATCATTTTGCCGGTTGCCATATTGAGCGCGATGATCGCGTTTATATAAGGCGAAGCGGGACCGGTGTATTGATTTCCTGTGGCGATATAGATTCGATTGTCTTTCGGGTGAAGCGCAAGGGTTGACCAGACTCCGCCACCTGCAGGGCCATAGATATTTATCCCTCGCTTATCTTTGCCGGTTATTTTGGGTTCTTCAGGAATCGTATAGTATCGCCAGATCTGCTCACCAGTCTTTGCATCAAAGGCGGCAACTCCGCCGCGAAACGTACAGCATTCATATTTTGAAATTTTGAGCGCCGTGATCTCTTCGCCCGAAGACAAACCGATGTATATGCGCCCGTTGTAATAAATCGGTGAGCTTGTAGCCACCGCTGCCTTGTGGTTATCTACACGAGTTTTCCATTTTAAGGCGCCGGTCTTTGCGTCAAGCGCGTAGAGGCGCCCCGAAACATCGCCGTAATAGAGAACGCCATTGGCATAGGCCGCACCACTACGCGATGAATTCGACGGCGTGTCTTCAAACTCCCAGATTTTCTTGCCGGTCTTTGCATCAACGGCATATTCTTTGCCGTCCCACGAGCCGAAATAGACAACCCCGCCCACGACGATTGGTTGGCTTGAAACATCGCCTTCGGTCTCGAAAATCCATTTGGTCTTCAAGCGGGAAGCGGTCGCCGGTGTGATGATTTTTTCAAGCGGGTTATAATGCGAGCCTGCCAGATCGCGCCCGTACAAGGGCCAATCCGAAGGCGAAACCTGACCATTAACCGGTTCTTTTTTCGGCGACTCGGCGGCTGACTGAAACGATGAGTTGTGGGTGAAAGATGAAACGAAAACTTGCAGCAGTAAAACCCAAGTGATCAGGTATCTCTTGTAACGCATTTTGTTCCTTTCGATTCCACTGTCTGTTTATGAAGGGATTGAGCGAGAGGATTCTATGCGATTCGGCGCGCTTCTTTCAACCAATTGTCATAAGTAGCTTGTGAAAGTTATATTTCCATTATGCGACAAAAGACTGCGGCAATTATTGTAATCGGCAACGAAATTCTTACCGGTAAATCCGAAGACGCAAACGCCAGCTTTTTAATCAAAGAGCTTTACCAACTGGGCGTCGCTTTGCGTTATGTCGTCATCATTCCCGATGACATCGAAGAGATCGCCAAGGCTGTGCGCGAGGCTTCAGAAAAATTCGATTACGTTTTCACCTCCGGAGGCGTCGGTCCTACGCATGATGATGTAACGATACCCAGCATCGCACGCGCCTTCCATCGCGAAGTCGTGCGTCATCCCGAATTGCTTTCCTTGATTCGCGGTTTCTTCGGAGAGAGTGTTGACGAGCCTAGATTGCGATTGGCAGATGCGCCCGCAGGCTCGACCTTGCTTTATGGAAAAGATTTGGGGTGGCCAGTGTTGACGACGGAAAATGTTTATATTCTGCCGGGCGTGCCTGAGTATTTTCGCCGCAAGTTTGAAGCCATCAGCGAACAATTTCGCGGCGAGCCGTTTTACGTTTGCGAGATTTACACACTCGAAGAAGAACTCGATATTGCCGAAAGATTGGATGAAGTAGCGACGCTACACAAGGATGTTGAAATCGGCTCGTATCCGGTTTTTTCGCGTGATGATTATCGCGTGAAAGTAACTGTCGAAGCCAAAGACGTCGCCGCCGTAGAACGCGCCCGTGACGCGCTAGTTGAGCGCTTCAAACCTGAACAGCTTGTCAAAACAGAATCGAATTACGAATAAAGGAAAGAGTAGCCATGAATTGGTAGTGGGTAAATAGTGTGTTGCTAGAATTATTTTATTCTTGCTTCACTCGCGCCTCATCTACTGCCAGCTATGAGTCTAGAAATGTATATAAGAAATGCCCTATTAACTTTTCGTGTTCGTCAAAATAAAACGTCATCGTAATGTAATAGCTTTGAGTAAAAATACCGTCTCTTAGATTCCCCGCCTTTAGAATTACTCCGTTTAAATGACTGTGTACATTTGGGGGTTGGCTATCAGCATCCTTGGATGCTTCTGAACGTCCACTCCAATCTCTAATACCTTCAACTGAACGTGATCCAATTTTTAATGTATTCAGAAAAGTTATGACATCTGATTTCGATGTACCTGTGGGGATTTTTTCATTGATTATCTTTTCTACATCCTCCTTCGTAATATTAGACGACGTTTTATCTCGGCATGAACACATAACAACCAGGATAAAGCTAAGGAAAAATAGCAATAATAAAGTTTTCATATTGGCTCTATTATCACACGCCCCGACAGGATTCACCCACAATCAGGCAAGATTACCAGCAACACACTAATCACCCACTGCCTCAATTGCACTCTACTTGCCTTCTTGCGTTGTTTCTCCCCAGACCCATTTGCTGAACCAGTCGAAATTCTCTTCCATCACGTTGCGTTGTTGTTTCGGTTTGTCTATGCCGTGACCGAAGCCTTTATAAACAATCATCTTTACAGGCACATTTCTGTCTTCTAAGGCTTGGTGCAATTCGTAAGCGTTCGGGATCGGTACGCGTTTATCCAGTTCGCCGTGTTGAATCAAGGTAGGCGTTTTTGCATTGTTGACGTAAGAAATCGGCGAAGTCTTTTTGTAAATCTCCGGGTCTTCCCAAGGTGTCGCTTTCAAATATTGTCGGGTGAACGGATGAATGTCTGTGTTGACATAATAGGTCATCCAATTGGAAATGCCTGCGCCTACCGAAACAGCTTTGAAACGGTCGCTGGTGGTGGTGATGAAAGCGGAAATGTAGCCCCCTTGACTCCAGCCCATTGCGCCTACGCGGTCACGATCAACCAAGCCTTTGGCGATCAGAAAATCTACACCTGAAATGACGTCCCAATAATCGCCTACGCCGAGGTTGCGAACATTGAGCGAGCGGAATTTTTCGCCGTAACCTGCGGAGCCGCGATAATTCGGGCGCAAAATCAACGCGCCTTTGGCGGCAAATCTTTCAATCGGATAGGTGCGATCAGCACTCAGGAAAGGCATATCAATTCCCGTGGGTCCACCGTGAATGACCACAAGTAGTGGATACTTTTTCGCCGCATCGAAATCGGCGGGCTTAATCAAAACCCCTTCAATCGTCGCCCCATCGGTTGACTTCCACTCGATAACTTCGCGTGTAGCCAGTTTATAATCTTTCAACTGGTCGCTCATCGCTGTAAGTTTTTTTGGCGCAAAAGGCTTGAGCGTCGAGACATAAACTTCTGAATAATTGTTGGTATTTGCGCCTGTAAATGCGGCTTGTTTGAAATCGCTGGTAAACGAATAGCCCGAAGAAGTGAAGCGCTCTGCGACGCTTACTTTTTCAATAGTTTTGGTTGCAGCGTTCAAGCGAAACAGATGCGAAAAGGTTTTCTGCAAACTGTTGAAATAGATTCCATCGGGCGACCAGGTGATGATGCGCGGTAATTCATCGAAGCTTTCAGTCAAGATTTGCGGCGAACCACCTTCGCCTGAGACAAGTGCGATGAATGAATTCTGGTAGTAGAAAAACTCGCGCCCGTTAGCGGTCTCGTAAGCGATCTGTTTGCCATCCGGCGACCAGACAGGATTGCCGTCAGGCCCTTTCGTATCAACAATCTTCTTGAAAGATTTATCAGCGACTTTCAAAACATAAAGGTCTGCGGTGTGCGACGAATCGAGGTGCGGGTCTCTGGCGGCGCTGAAAGCGATACGTTCAGAATCAGGCGACCAGTTAAAACTTGCCACAGTGAAATTCGTTCCATCGGTGAGCCGCACAGGCTCGGTTTTCTTCTCTTTCACATCTGCGGCAACTTCTATCATCCATAGATGCGTCATGGTGTAGTCGCCTTTGACAATTTCGTAATCGCCGTACTTTTCTTTGCGATCTTTTTTCGCTTTTGTTTCAGGCTCAACTGCCGTGAAGGCTATGCGACGACTGTCAGGCGACCAGTTGTAAGCGTTCACGCCGGTTTCAACACTGGTCAATTGCAAAGACTCGCCGCCTGTTGGTGCGATGGTGTAGAGCTGGCGTTTCCCATCGCGGTCTGAAATAAATGCGAGGCGTTTGCCGTCGGGCGACCACTGCGGAGCAGAGCTGGATTTCTTGGCGTTGGTTAATTGGAAGCCTTCGCCTGTCGCAACAATCACAATCCAGATTTCTGATTCAAAAGCGTTCTCTTCCCAGTTGGTCTCTTGAACTTGATAAGCGACGAAGCGCCCGTCTGGCGAGATGCGCGGATTGCCTGCGCTTTTGAGACTGAGCGATTGGTCAACCGTCGGGGTTTTATCGAAGGCTGCAAAAGTGAATGACGCAAAAACCGCGACGAGCAATAGAGCAAAGACTATCTTTTTCATGACAGCGTTCCTCTCTGATAATTTTTTTGATGGAAGCGCAGTATAGCACACTGCTTTCTCCAGAAGTGAGTGCAGAAAAGCCTTTCGGCGTTGCAGAAAAATTAAAAACTTTCTGACCAGACAGACTAACAATCAAGCGCTATCAGGTAGCCGGTCGGCGCTGACTTTGCGCCTTTCTAAAAATAGTCAGGTAGCGTTTGCTGCTTTCAACAGCTTCTCTACTTTTCGGCTTGAGGTATTCAACGGCACATATTTTGCTCACTTTAATTTGTTTGTACGATTTTTATACAGCCATCTGGGATAGGGTAATGGCAAGAATTGCTGGAGCAATGCAAGCTGTAGCGTACAAAGTTATTTGATTTTATAAGTCTTTTTCATCGAGAACGAAATGTGTAAATCTGGTGATTCATTTTGCTTGAAAATAGGCTGGCAAGTTTTGAAAACTTATCAATAGGAGAGATTTCCTTTGAATGAATTCTTTCGCAAATTTGCGTCTGTTACTTCTAGAGTGGTTGGGTCACCCTGGTCGTTCATTGTTGCTGTGTTAATCATCGTCGTCTGGGGTATCACGGGCCCTATGTTTGGCTTTTCCGACACCTGGCAGCTAATCATCAATACAGGAACAACGATTGTTACTTTCCTGATGGTTTTTCTTATTCAAAATACTCAGAACCGCGATGCGAAAGCGATTCATTTGAAGCTTGATGAATTGCTGCGAGCTGCCAAGGGTGCGCGTACGGCATTAGTGGATTTGGAAGATATGCCTGACGAAGAACTTGAGAAACTTCAGAAAGAGTTTGTGCGACTGCGACAAAAACACGGAGCTGATTTACAACAGGCTGTAGAGGATGTGGAAGATGAATTGGAAGAGCGTACAACAGAAAAACAGCCCATAAGCCGATAAATAATGAATCTCCAGTGCCAACAGAGAGTAAACGCTATGGTGACCAAAGAACATATTGAAGTGGAACAACTGAAAAATCAGGAGGAGATCAAACGCGAACTCAAACGCACTTCCGCTGACAAAGAAGAGACAGCAGTTGTTGTCGAGGTGAAGCACAAAGTCTGGTTCGGATCGTATTTGCTGGCTTTGCTGGGGCTGACAGGCTTGTACTATCTGTTTCGACTTGGATTCTTTGACTTCGCCGCGCCATACGTGCTTCTATTGCAAAGGTTGACATTGGGCGCAATGGCGATTGTTTTAGTGTCAGGCATTGCGCAGGCTGTGAGCCTTTATTTCATTGGGCGCATAGATGATCATGCTTCGCAGTACAACCTCAGACGCATACTCAAATTGATGGTGGTCTTGATTATCGCTGTCATCGTGGTCTCAATGCTTTTTGCCAACTGGTACACAGCCTTCGTTTCGCTAGGTTTGTTGTCGCTGATTCTAGGCTTTGCGCTACAAACACCGATCACAAGTTTTATCGGCTGGATTTATATACTCATGCGTGAGCCTTATCGAGTTGGCGACCGCATCAGAATCGGGGAAGCGACGGGCGATGTCATTGATGTGAGCTACCTTGACACAACGCTTTGGGAATTTGGTGGGCAATATCTCTCGACAGACCATCCAAGCGGGAGAGTGATAAAATTTCCAAACTCAAATGTCCTGAGCACGGCGGTCTATAATTATTCCTGGCCGCTGTTTCCCTACATCTGGAACGAAATTGTTTTTCACGTTGCTTATGACAGCGACCTGGAGTTTGTCGCAAATACTATGCGCGAGGTTGCAGAAGAAGAGTTGGGCGAAGCGATGATGCAGCGCATCGGGACGTTTCGAAATTTATTGGCGCAAACGCCTGTTGATGAACTGGAAGTAAGAGAACGTCCTGCGGTGTTCTTCCGCGTCAATCAGAACACTTGGATTGAAGCCATCGTGCGTTACCTGGTGCAGCCGAAAGAAGCAGGAAGAGTAAAGACCCGGCTCATTCAAAATATGCTTGCAAAGTTGAACGCAGAGCCTGCTCGTGCTCTTTTTCCGAAGAGCAATATGCGGTGACTCTATTTCCCATCAATAAGAATCCCTGGGAGCGCAGACATTCTTGTCCGCAGTTTTGCGCAGGGACTGATTCAGGCAAGGGCAAAACCAATTGTTCGAAATTCCAGCAGGCGGACAAGAAAGTCCACGCGCCCAATCTTTACTTACCGATACGCAATGACATGGTAATTAAAATCGGATTGCCTGTTTTGGCGACGGCGCGATAGAGCGTTTGCGGCAGTTCATCCCCTTGCGTCAACAGGCGCGAGCCATCGCTTGATTCTTTCTCGGCTTGGGTGTAGGTTTTGCCCGCGCCGCCAATCATCTCGAAACGCTCAATAGAAACGCCCCATTGCTTCTCCCATTGTTCGACCAGTTGTGTGTCGAGCTTGATGATGTTTGCGCTAATCTTCAATTCACTGATCGGCTCTTTGGTAATCAATATCGTGAGCGATTCACCTGTGTAATCGGTACGTAGTGGCTTCAATAAAAAATAAGACTTGTCGGGAATCTCTATCAACTTTCCTGCGGTTACAGAGTTGTTGCCGTTTCTGTTTGCCAGGGTGGGATAGATCAAATAAGGGTCGCTGGTCGAGCCGTCGGCGTACAACTCACGGTCTATGACGTAGAGGAAGCCATCGCGCGGCGACTCTATGCCTAGACGTACACGCTCGCCGGTTGAAAAAATGGTTTCCGCCTCTACTCTCTCAGGCGTCCATTCTTTATTCTCGTTGCTTTGTGCCTCTTGCAGAAGCAAGCGCGCCTCTTTGTTATCCTCAGCCTTCGATTGACGTAAACGCCATACGGTCACACCGACCATCTCGCCTTCTGCCTTCTCGTCAATGGCACTATTTTTTGGCGTGGCGCGACGATAGGCAGGCAATTCTTTCGCTGATGTTTGATTTGCCGATGTGGTTGCAGGTTTTGTTGCGGGTTTTATGGCAGGTTTGGTGGCAGCAGGGGCATGCCTGGCGGCCTGACGTTTCTTTACAAATTCAGAATCCCACAAACGCCTTTCCTCAACTTGCGCGCCAGTACTTTCTACTGACAGGAAACTTGCGACAAAGATGAAAACAACAACCGTTGCCAGCACCAGGCGCGATGTAGATAGCTTTAATTTATTTGTCATAGTTCCTTACTCCAAAATCAATACACTGCTAAAACAATCCTTAATTTATAGAGAATTGCAATCGTGAGTAGGGGCAAGGCTTGCCCCTACAAATACGCGCTTACGGTTTGGCAACAATCAACGGCTTGCCTTCGACTTCGCGCCTGTAGAAAACTCTGGGGCGTTGTACGCTGCGCTTTTGCGGGTCTTTGACCTTCTCTTCACCCTCAACGAATGCGACATTTTGTTGCAGTAACAGACGCGCGCTCATCTCTTTCTCCTGCATTTGTGGCACGCGGTCTATGGCGTAATTGAACCACTCACGTGTGACTATGGTTCCGTCTTTTGCATCTCTATCGGCAGCGCCTTTCTTCAAGCCCTCTTCGATTAAAGCAAAGGTCAAATAGCCGTGTCCCAACTGCG